>CANRVK010000023.1 GCA_947643285.1 uncultured Eubacteriaceae bacterium | reverse complement strand
AAAGAATGAAGAAAGCGATTTTAGCTACAAAAGTCGGAATGACTCAAATCTTCAATGAATCAGGTACACTGATACCAGTAACTGTATTACAAGCTGGACCTTGTGTTGTGACACAGGTAAAGACAGTAGAAAATGATGGATACAGTGCAGTTCAAGTTGGTTTTGTGGATAAGAGAGAAAAATTAGTGAATAAACCACAGAGAGGACACTTTGATAAAGCTGGTGTATCTTATAAAAGATATGTGAGAGAATTAAAATTAGAAAATGCTTCTGAATATGAAGTAAAAGCAGAAATCAAAGCAGACATCTTCCAAGAAGGTGACAAAGTTGATGCGAGCGCTATTTCTAAAGGAAAAGGTTTCCAAGGCGCTATCAAAAGACATGGACAACACAGAGGACCTATGGCACACGGTTCCAAATTCCATCGTCATCAAGGTTCTAACGGTCCTGCAACAACTCCCGGACGTGTATTCAAAGGAAAAGGAATGCCGGGTCATATGGGATGCAAGAAAGTGACAATCCAGAATCTTGAAGTCGTAAAGGTTGATGTAGAAAACAACGTGATCTTAGTAAAAGGCGCTGTACCCGGACCTAAGAAATGCTTAGTAACATTAAAAGAAACCGTAAAAGCATTTTAATGCTTTTGCAAAGGAAGGAGGAAGACACAGATGGCAAAGGTATCTGTTTACAATATGGAAGGTAATCAAGTTGGAGAGATAGAATTAAATGATGCTGTTTTTGGTGTGGAAGTGAATGAACACTTAGTGCACATGGCAGTTGTGAACCAGCTTGCAAATAAACGTCAGGGCACACAGAGCGCAAAAACTCGTTCAGAAGTGAGCGGCGGCGGTAAAAAACCATGGCGACAAAAAGGAACAGGTCATGCAAGACAGGGTTCTATAAGAGCTCCTCAATGGAAAGGCGGCGGTGTTGTATTCGCTCCGAAGCCGAGAGATTATTCTTTTAAATTAAATAAAAAAGAGAAGAGATTAGCATTAAAATCCGCTTTGACTTCCAGAGTGGCAGAACAGAAATTTATTGTTTTAGATGAACTTCATTTAGATGAAATCAAAACAAAGAAATTTCAGGCAGTTCTGAATAACTTAAAAGTGAATAAAGCGTTAGTTGTATTAAAAGAAAAGAATGAGAATGTTATCTTGTCCGCAAGAAATATTCCAGATGTAAAAACAGCTCTTACCAATACAATCAATGTATATGATATTTTAAAATATAATACCATGATCGTAACCAAAGATGCTGTCGCAGCTATCGAGGAGGTGTATGCGTAATGGCAGATATTAAATATTATGATGTTATCCTCAAACCGGTTATCACCGAGAAGAGTATGAATGCGATGACAAATAAAGAGTATACATTCCTAGTTCATACCGAAGCAACAAAGTCCCAGATTAAAGACGCAGTGGAAAAGATGTTTGAAGGAACAAAGGTTGAACGGGTAAATACCATGAACTTAGATGGAAAGAAGCGCAGAAGAGGCACAACAGTCGGAAAAACTGCGAAGACCAAAAAAGCAATTGTGAAATTAACCGAAGCAAGTAAAGAAATTGAAATCTTTGAAGGTCTCTAAAATTTAGAGAACGGCGATATTTTTCAAACTAATAATGAGGAAACGCGGGGGCGCGTTGCAGAGAAGTTGAAAGGAGTGACATAAAGTGGGAATCAAAACATTTAACCCATATACACCTTCCAGAAGAAATATGACCGGTTTGGATTTCAGCGAAATTACAAAAAAAAGTCCTGAAAAGTCCTTAACGGTTTCTTTAAAGAAGAATGCTGGTCGCAATAACCAAGGTAAAATCACAGTAAGACACCGTGGTGGCGGCTCTAGAAGAAAATATAGAATCATTGATTTTAAGAGAAATAAAAAAGATGGTATTGTGGCTACTGTAATTGGAATAGAATATGATCCAAACAGAACAGCTAATATTGCACTTATCTGTTATGCAGATGGTGAAAAGTCCTATATTTTAGCACCAAATGGTTTAACAGACGGAATGAAAGTTATGAGCGGTGAAACAGCAGAAATTAAAGTTGGAAATTGTTTACCTCTTTCTTGTATTCCGATAGGTACAGAAGTGCATAATGTAGAATTAATGCCGGGAAGAGGCGGACAGATGGTTCGTTCCGCAGGAAATTCTGCACAGTTAATGGCAAAAGAAGGAAAATATGCAACACTTCGTCTGCCATCTGGTGAAATGAGAATGGTTCCGATTGAATGTAGAGCAACGATCGGACAAGTTGGAAATATTGAACATGACCTTGTAAATGTCGGTAAAGCAGGTCGTTCCCGCCATATGGGCAAAAGACCAACCGTTCGTGGTTCTGTTATGAACCCTAATGACCATCCACATGGAGGTGGTGAAGGTAAAGCAGGAATCGGTCGTCCAGGTCCTGTAACACCTTGGGGTAAACCAGCACTCGGCTTGAAGACAAGAAAAAAGAAACATTCTGATAAATTAATTGTAAGAAGAAGAGATGGAAAGAGCATAAAATAGTTTTTATGCGATGAAATAGAAGGAGGATACCTATATGGGTCGTTCATTAAAAAAAGGACCATTTGCAGATGATCATTTATTGAAAAAAATTGATGCGATGAATGCAGCTGGACAGAAACAGGTTATCAAGACCTGGTCCCGCCGCTCTACTATTTTCCCAACGATGATTGGTCATACCATTGCAGTACATGATGGAAGAAAACATGTGCCGGTATATGTGACAGAAGATATGGTTGGACATAAGCTCGGAGAATTCGTTGCTACAAGAACTTATAGAGGACATGGAAAAGACGAGAAAAAGACGAAAGCTCGTTAGTATGATATATTTTTGAAAGGAGGTTTTATTCATGGCAAAAGGACATAGATCCCAGATTAAAAGAGAAAGAAATGCGAATAAGGACACTAGACCTTCAGCTAAGTTATCTTATGCTAGAGTTTCTGTTCAAAAAGCATGTTATGTATTAGATGCCATTAGAGGCAAGGATGTGCAGAGCGCGCTCGGAATTTTGGCTTACAATCCTAGATATGCTTCTAGCTTAATAGAAAAATTATTGAAGTCAGCGATTGCAAATGCAGAAAATAATAATGGTATGGATGTATCAAAATTATATATAGAAGAGTGTTATGCGAATAAAGGACCTACAATGAAGAGAATTAAACCTAGAGCACAGGGTAGAGCTTATCGTATTGAAAAGAGAATGAGCCATATCACAATCGTGCTAAATGAAAGATAAAGCGCAGGAAGGAGATCAGAATGGGACAGAAAGTTAATCCTCATGGCTTAAGAGTCGGTATTATTAAAGATTGGGATTCTAAATGGTATGCAGAAGCTAATTTTGCTGACAATCTTGTAGAAGATTACAATATCAGAAAATATCTTAAGAAGAAATTATATAGTGCAGGTGTATCAAAAATTGAAATTGAAAGAGCATCTGACCGTTTAAAAGTGGTAATTCACACAGCAAAGCCGGGCGTTGTGATTGGAAAAGGCGGAGCTGAAATCGAAAAAATGAAAGCTGAAATTCAAAAAATCACAGATAAAAAATTAGTAGTGGATATTAAAGAGATCAAAAAACCGGATAAAGATGCACAATTAGTTGCAGAGAGCATCGCTCTTCAATTAGAGAACCGTGTATCCTTCAGACGTGCGATGAAATCTACGATGTCTAGAACAATGAAAGCTGGCGCAAAGGGAGTGAAAACAGCAGTATCTGGTCGTCTTGGCGGAGCTGATATGGCTCGTACAGAATTTTACAGTGAAGGCACGATTCCGTTGCAGACACTGCGTGCAGATATAGATTATGGTTTCGCTGAAGCAAATACTACTTATGGAAAAGTAGGTGTAAAAGCTTGGGTTTAGGAAGGGAGCGATAAATAATGTTAATGCCAAAAAGAGTAAAACGTCGTAAACAATTCCGTGGTTCTATGGCTGGTAAAGCTACGAGAGGAAATACGATTTCCAATGGTGAATACGGTATTGTCGCTTTAGAACCATGCTGGATTAAATCAAACCAGATTGAGGCAGCCCGTATTGCGATGACTCGTTATATCAAACGTGGCGGTAAAGTTTGGATTAAAATTTTCCCAGACAAGCCAGTAACTGCAAAACCTGCCGAAACTCGTATGGGTTCTGGTAAAGGTGCTTTGGAATACTGGGTAGCAGTTGTTAAACCAGGACGTGTAATGTTTGAAATTTCTGGTGTATCCGAAGAAATTGCCAAAGAAGCGTTGCGTCTTGCTATGCACAAATTACCATGTAGATGTAAAGTAGTTTCTCGTGCGGACTTAGAAGGCGGTGATAACAGTGAAAATTAAGAATTATGTAGGAGATTTAAAGGCAAAATCAGCTGTAGAATTAAACCAAGAATTAGTAGCTGCTAAAAAGGAACTTTTCAATTTGAGATTCCAAAACGCAACAAATCAGTTAGATAATACAAGCAGAATTAAAGAAGTTCGTAAAAATATTGCCAGAATTCAGACCATTATTGCTGAAAAGGCTAGAGTAGCTGAGTAAATACTCTTTAGAAAGGAGGAATTGTTGTGGAAAGAAATCTTAGAAAAACTCGTGTAGGAAAAGTTGTAAGTAATAAAATGCAGAAAACCATTGTAGTTGCAATTGAAGATCATGTAAAGCATCCTTTATATGGAAAAATAGTAAAGAGAACTTATAAATTAAAAGCTCATGACGAAAACAACGAATGTAACATTGGAGATACAGTAAAAGTGATGGAAACAAGACCATTATCCAAAGATAAGAGATGGAGACTTGTAGAAGTTATGGAAAAGGCGAAATAATCTGGATAAAATCAGGAATAAGCTTTAAAATGAAATAAAGGAGGAATATTAGCATGATACAACAGGAAACCAGACTTAAGGTTGCTGACAATACAGGTGCTAAAGAATTACTTTGTATTCGTGTTATGGGCGGTTCTACAAGAAGATATGCAAATATCGGAGATATTATCGTTGCCAGCGTTAAAGATGCAACACCAGGTGGAGTTGTAAAAAAAGGCGATGTTGTAAAAGCAGTAGTTGTCCGTACCGTGAAAAGTACTCGTCGTAAAGACGGTTCATATATAAGATTCGATGAAAATGCAGCAGTGATCATCAAAGATGACAAAACTCCAAGAGGAACACGTATCTTTGGACCAGTTGCGAGAGAGCTGAGAGAAAAACAGTTTATGAAAATTGTTTCATTAGCGCCAGAAGTATTATAGGGAGGTGTCGTCTGTGTCAATGAAATTAAAAAAAGGTGACCTCGTAAAGGTTATCACAGGAAAAGATAAAGATAAACAAGGCAAAATCATTACCATCAACACAAAGAATAACACCGCATTAGTAGAAGGCGTAAATATGATAACAAAACATACAAAACCAAGCGCTGCTAATCAAAATGGTGGTATTATCCATCAGGAAGGTCCTATTCACCTTTCTAATCTCATGTATGTGCATAAAGGAAAAGCAACTAGAATTGGCTTTACTATGAAAGATGACAAAAAAGTTCGCGTAGCGAAGTCAACTGGTGAAGTGATAGACTAATTTTAGAGAGGAGGTTTAGAAATTGAGCAGATATAAAGAAATGTATAAAAACGAAGTCATGCCTGCTATGACAAAAAAGTTTGGTTATAAGAACGTGATGCAAATCCCTAAATTGGATAAAATCGTTATCAATATGGGGGTTGGTGAAGCGAAAGAAAATGCAAAGATTTTAGACGCTGCTATGAAAGATATGGAAACAATTTCTGGACAGAAAGCGATCTTAACAAAAGCAAAACATTCTGTAGCGAATTTTAAAATCAGAGAAGGAATGCCAATCGGATGTAAAGTGACATTAAGAGGAGAAAAGATGTATGAATTCTTAGATCGTCTTGTCAACTTAGCATTGCCTCGTGTTCGTGACTTTAGAGGTGTGAATCCAAATTCATTTGATGGCAGAGGAAATTATGCTCTTGGAATCAAAGAACAGTTGATTTTCCCTGAAATCGATTATGATAAAGTGGATAAAGTGAGAGGTATGGATATCATTTTCGTCACTACTGCAAAAACAGATGAAGAAGCTCGTGAACTTTTAGCATTATTTAATATGCCATTTCAAAAATAGATTAGGAGGAAAATGTCATGGCTAAGACTGCAATGAAAGTAAAGCAACAGCGCAAACAGAAATTCTCCACAAGAGAATACAGCCGCTGCAGAATCTGTGGTCGTCCACATGCTTATTTAAGAAAATACGGAATCTGCAGAATTTGCTTCCGTGAATTAGCATACAAAGGACAGATACCAGGTGTGAAAAAGGCGAGCTGGTAGAAGATTTACAGAGCTAAAAATTTCTTAGTTTTGTAAATCTTCAGAACTTGCTTCGCAAGTTTGTTATAAAAGGAAAATGAATACTACGAAGCAAAGATTGCATAAAGGAGGCAATAATAAAATGACAATGAGTGATCCAATCGCAGATATGCTTACAAGAATCCGTAACGCAAACACTGCTAAACATGATACAGTAGATGTTCCTATGTCTAAGATGAAATTATCTATTGCTGAAATTCTTCTTAAAGAAGGATATATTAAAAAGTTTGAAGTGATAGAAGATGGAACTCTTAAAACAATTCGCATTACATTAAAATATGGTCAAGATAAAAATGAAAAAATTATCACAGGGTTAAAAAGAATTTCTAAACCGGGTCTTCGTGTATATGCCAGCAAGGAAGAACTTCCAAAGGTATTAGGCGGACTTGGTATAGCGATTATTTCTACAAACCAAGGTGTGATTACAGATAAAGAAGCTCGTAAATTAAATGTAGGCGGAGAAGTGCTTGCGTTTATTTGGTAGAAAATTTTAGGAGGTGCGGCATGTCACGTATAGGAAGGATGCCTATCGCTATTCCAGCAGGAGTGACTGTAGAAATAGCAGAAAATAACAAAGTGACTGTAAAAGGTCCAAAGGGAACATTAGAAAGAGTGTTGCCTGTGGAAATGCAGATAAAAAAAGAAGGCGAAGAAGTTATTGTCACAAGACCAAATGATTTAAAGAGAATGAAATCTTTACATGGTCTTACAAGAACATTGATCAACAATATGGTGATCGGTGTGACGGAAGGCTATCAAAAAGTGTTAGAAATCAATGGTGTTGGTTACAGAGTACAAAAACAAGGAAATAAACTTGTATTCGCTTTAGGATATTCTCACCCTGTAGAGGTAGAAGATCCGGCTGGTATCACAACAGAGGTAGAAGGTCAGAATAAGATCACGATAAAGGGTATCGATAAAGAGAAAGTTGGACAATTTGCAGCTGAAATCAGAGACCTCAGAAGACCAGAACCTTATAAGGGCAAAGGTATTAAGTATGCAGATGAAGTGATCCGCCGTAAAGTTGGTAAGACAGGTAAAAAATAATAGAGAGAAGGAGACACAAAGATGGTTAGCAAAGTATCAAGAACTAAAGTTCGTGAAAATAAACACAGAAAACTTCGTAATCGTTTTAGTGGTACACCAGAACGCCCTCGTTTGGCTGTGTTTAGAAGTAATAATCATATGTATGCGCAGATTATTGATGATACAGTAGGAAATACTCTTGTAGCTGCTTCTACTCTTGAAAAAGATGTGAAAGCAAATTTAGAGAAGACAAACGATGTAAAAGCAGCAGCAGCAGTTGGAACTGCGATAGCAAAGAAAGCGATAGAAAAAGGTATTACTACAGTAGTATTTGATAGAGGCGGCTTTATTTATCAGGGAAAAATTCAGGCATTGGCTGATGCAGCTCGTGAAGCTGGTTTGGAATTCTAATCAAGGAGGAAAACAAACATGAAACGTACAATAATTGATGCTAGTCAATTAGAATTAACAGAAAAAGTAGTATCAATCAAACGTGTAACTAAGGTTGTAAAAGGTGGACGTAATTTCCGTTTTGCTGCTTTAGTAGTTGTTGGTGACGGCAACGGACATGTTGGTGCAGGTCTTGGTAAAGCAACTGAAATTCCCGAAGCTATTCGTAAAGGAAAAGAAGATGCTATGAAAAAGCTTGTTTCTGTGCCGGTTGATGAAAATGGAAGTATTCCGCATGAACTCATTGGAAAATTCGGAAGCGCTTCTGTATTATTAAAGAGAGCTCCAGAAGGTACTGGTATTATCGCTGGTGGTCCAGCACGTTCTGTATTGGAACTTGCAGGAATTAAGAATATCCGTACAAAATGTTTAGGCTCTAACAATAAACAAAATGTTGTGCTTGCGACAATTCAAGGATTATCTGAATTAAAGACACCAGAAGAAGTAGCAAGACTTCGCGGTAAATCTGTAGAAGAAATATTGGGATAGTAGGAGGAGATCAAAATGGCAGAGAAATTAAAAATCACATTGGTGAAATCTACTATCGGTGCAATTCCTAAGCATAGGAAAACTGTAGAAGCTTTAGGTTTAAGAAAGCTTCATAAAACAGTGGAAATGCCTGATAACGCAGCAGTTAGAGGCATGATCCAGCAAGTAAGACACTTAGTGAAAGTAGAAGAGATTGAATCATAGAACAGATAAGGAGGTGCAGAAATGAACTTATCAAATTTAAAACCTGCAGAAGGTTCTAAACAAAGTAATAATTTCAGAAGAGGTCGTGGTCACGCTTCTGGAAATGGTAAGACGGCTGGTAAGGGACATAAGGGTCAGAAAGCTCGTTCTGGCGCACCAAGACCCGGTTTTGAAGGCGGTCAGATGCCTTTATATAGACGTCTTCCTAAAAGAGGATTTACCAATAGAAACAGCAAAGAAATTATTGGTATCAATGTGAGCGCTTTAGAAAGATTTGAGAATGATTCCGTAGTTAGTGTAGAAACATTAATAGAAGTCGGTATTGTGAAAAATCCAAAAGATGGCGTGAAAATTCTTGGCAATGGTGAATTCACTAAGAAGCTCACAGTAAAGGCAAATGCATTTAGTGCGAGTGCAAAAGAAAGAATCGAAGCTCTTGGTGGAACCTGTGAGGTGATTTGATGTTAAAAACACTCCAAAACGCATTTAAAATTAAGGAAATCAGGTCACGGCTTTTATTTACTTTCTTAATGTTGATTGTAATTAGAATCGGTTGTGCAATTCCTGTTCCGGGAGTAAACAGCGCATTAGTGAAAAATTTTTTTGAGAATCAAATCGGTGATGCATTCAATTTTTTTGATGCTATCACTGGTGGTTCTTTTACCAGTATGTCAATCTTTGCATTGAGTATTACACCATACATCACTTCTTCTATTATTATGCAGCTTCTGACAATCGCTATTCCTAAATTAGAGGAAATGCAAAAAGACGGAGAAGAAGGCAGAAAAAAAATTGCAGAATACACAAGATATGTGACAGTAGCACTCGCTTTAATGGAAAGTATTGCGATGGGAATCGGATTTGGAACTCAGGGAATTTTAGTGAATTATAATGCTGGATCAGTGATAATTGTAGTATTGACCTTGACTGCTGGATCTGCATTCCTGATGTGGATGGGTGAAAGAATTACAGAAAAAGGTGTTGGCAATGGAATCTCTATTATCTTGTTAGTCAACATTGTTTCTCGTATGCCAAGTGATTTTGTAACATTATATGAGCGTTTTATGAAAAATAAGACAGTCGCTAAGGTGGCACTGGCTGCTCTTATTATCGCTGTCATTATTATTGCCGTTATCGCATTTGTTGTAATGCTGCAGGGAGGAGAGAGAAGAATTCCTGTACAGTACTCGAAAAAGATGCAGGGCAGGAAATTAGTAGGAGGTCAATCCTCTCATATTCCATTGAAAGTGAATACAGCGGGAGTCATTCCAATTATCTTTGCAGGTTCTTTGATGTCTATGCCAGGGGTGATCAGCCAATTTTTTAAAATGGATGCGGACTCTATCGGCGCAAAAATCATCAAAATGTTAAATCAATCCAGTTGGTGTAATCCCAAAGAACCGATTTATACCATAGGTCTTTTGATTTATATTGTATTAGTCGTTTTCTTTGCGTATTTTTATACTTCCATTACGTTTAATCCGATAGAAGTTGCAGATAATATTAAAAAACAGGGCGGTTTCATACCGGGTATTCGTCCGGGAAAACCAACAACAGATTATTTGACCAGGATCTTGAATTATATTATTTTTATCGGGGCTGCAGGTTTATTGATTGTAGCGATTGTCCCTATTATAGCTTCAGGTGTATTTTCTGCAAATGTTTCTTTTGGAGGAACATCTTTGATCATTATTGTAGGCGTTATCTTAGAAACCTTGAAAAAGATTGAATCGCAGATGCTCGTTCGGAATTATAAGGGATTTTTGAATGATTAGATAATAATTAGATTTAAGAAAAAAAGTTTTCACAATCATCAAATTTAGATATTATGTTATCATTTAAAAATGCCGATAATATAAATGATTGTGTTTTAATTTAGTGAATATCATTGGCAGGCGAATTTACTCGTCTGCCTAAAATACTATAGAAGAAAATAAATATCTTTGTATAAAGTAGAAAAAAATGGAAATAATTCAAGTGGAGGTCAAATGTATGAAGATTATTATGTTAGGAGCACCCGGAGCAGGAAAAGGAACACAGGCAAAGAGAATTGCTGAAAAATGGCAGATACCCCATATTTCTACCGGAGATATCTTCCGAATGAATATCAAAAATGGAACAGAACTCGGAATGGAAGCGAAGAAGTATATGGATCAAGGTTTATTAGTTCCAGATGAATTGGTAGTGAAGATTTTACTTGACCGCGTGGCACAGCCAGACTGCAAGAATGGTTATGTATTAGACGGTTTCCCAAGAACAATTCCTCAAGCAGAAGTATTAGATTCAGAACTTGAGAAATTAGGAGAGAAGATTGATTATGCGATTGATGTAGATGTGCCAGATGAAAATATTATTAATCGTATGTCAGGTCGCCGTGCTTGTGTATCATGTGGAGCAACTTATCATATTACATATGCGCCAACTCAGAAGGAAGGTGTATGTGACAAATGTGGCAGTGAATTAATCTTGAGAGATGATGATAAGCCAGAAACAGTACAAAAGCGTTTAGGCGTATATCATCAGCAGACTCAGCCATTAATTGAATATTATACTGCAAAAAATATTTTAAAATCTGTAGACGGTACAAAGGATATGGAAGATGTATTTCAGTCTATCGTTTCTATTTTAGTTTAGGAGCGTAATTATGCCAGTATCGATAAAGTCAGAGCGGGAAATCGAACTCATGCGTAAAGCAGGAGAGATTTTAGCGAAAACACATGAAGAATTAGGAAAAATCATTCGTCCGGGCATTTCTACTTATGAAATTGACCGGATAGGAGAAGAAATTATAAGAAGTTATGATTGTATTCCGTCATTTCTGAATTATAATGGGTATCCCGCTTCTATTTGTGTTTCTGTAAATGAAGAGGTAGTTCATGGAATTCCTTCTAAAAAAAGGATTTTAAAGGAAGGTGACATCGTGAGTCTGGATGCAGGAGTGATTTATAAAGGCTATCATTCCGATGCAGCTCGTACTCATGCAGTTGGAGAAATTTCCGAAGAAGCTACAAAGCTTATTGAAGTGACAAAACAAGCTTTTTATGAGGGAATTAAATATGCAAAGGAAGGGCATCATCTACATGAAATATCAGCAGCGATAGGAAATTATGCAGAAAGTTTTGGATATGGAGTTGTGAGAGATTTAGTGGGGCATGGAATAGGAAAAAAACTACATGAAGAGCCACAGATACCGAACTTTGCACAAAAGCGCAGAGGTTTGAAACTTCAAGCAGGTATGACCCTAGCGATTGAACCTATGATTAATATAGGAACTTATGAAGTATATTGGTTAGATGACGATTGGACTGTAGTGACAGAAGATGATTCTTTGTCTGCCCATTATGAAAATACTGTTTTGATTACAAAAGGAGAGCCGGAGATATTGAGTTTGTCCCCGTCCGTTAAATAGTATAAGAATAGGAGCGACAAGGAATGGATTTATATAGTGTCGGGAATCTGGCGCAGTCAATAGCTGGTCATGATAAAAATGAAATTTTTGTGATTATAAGAGAAGAAGGAGAATATGTATATTTGTCAGATGGAAAAGGGAGAAGTCTGGGGAAACCTAAAAGAAAGAATAAAAAACATATTCAGCCTATTTATTACAGAAATGCGTTATTATCAGAAATCAAAAGTGATGAGGATATCAAAAGGGTCATTCAACTTTTTAAGAGAGAAAGTTGAGAAAAAAGTAGATTTAGAGGATAGAAAACTGGAGGGATAGAATGTCAAAAGCAGATGTCATTGAAATAGAAGGAACTGTCATTGAAAAATTGCCGAATGCGATGTTTCAGGTAGAATTAGAAAATGGTCATCAGGTGTTAGCACATATCAGCGGGAAGCTGAGAATGAATTATATTAGGATATTACCCGGGGATAAAGTTACGATAGAGTTATCGCCATATGATTTATCAAAGGGCAGGATTATTTGGAGAGATAAGTAAATAAGTAATTGTGAGATTGTTGGGTGGAGTTGGAGAGTGAGTCGCGAATGGTTCACACATTATCGGTACGATACCCCGTCAGACGCGCTCCCGCTCCGTTCCAGACGTAGCGGACACTAAATTCGCGGTTTCGCTTCCTGCGAAACTGCTCATTAAGTGCCGACGTCTTCCAAGGGTCTGCCTTAGGTATTGTACCGATAATGTGTTACTTTATTGTTCCTTTTAAGTATGAATGTTATGAAGACTTTTCCGCTAAAAGGTATGATGGAAGCAGATCTTTGATTTTGGTATAAAATAGTTAGATGGTGTCTTATAGTATCTATTAAGATAGATATAGGAATTTTCGATATTATTTAGCTGAAGATTTCCATTTCTTATAAGTGATGGGGATTTAGTAGCGGAGAGGAAACGAGGTATCTCCTCTACTGATATAAAACAATCTATATGAAATGTTTGGTTCATAACTACCATGAGCCGATCGAAATTAGCCGAAACGCAAAAGTAACGAAGGATAGAGGAAATACCCAGGCAGACCCTTGGAGGACGTCGGCACTTAATGAGCAGTTTCGCAGGAAGCGAAACCGCGAATTTAGTGTCCGCTACGTCTGGAACGGAGCGAGAGCGCGTCTGACAGGGTATTCCTCTATCCGAAGTGAACCATTCGCGAGTATTTTTGAATAGTAATATTTTTTGAGGGAATGTTTGTAAAAAAATTGATTTTTTACTTGATATATTTTATATAAGGTGCTATAATTATAAACGGACTTTTTTTGAAAGGAGGATTCACTGTGAAAGTTAGATCATCAGTTAAGCCTATTTGTGAAAAATGTAAAGTTATTAAAAGAAAAGGAAGCATCAGGATTATCTGTGAAAACCCTAAACATAAACAAAGACAAGGGTAATTTATGAAAAAAGGGATATTTTGATGGGAGAGATACTAGAGTAAATTCTAATATCTTGTTATTTGTATGCGGCTGCAGTGATAAATAAAGAACCACTAGGGTGAGTTGTTTATTTTGTCACTATAATATAAATATTAATGCGCACTACATTTCGACGGCAGGTGACTGACGGGCTGCGTATTAGTTTTTTCTGTTTTATGATAAGAATTATGAAAACAGAGAGGGAAAAAAGTAAGTGAATAAATTTTAAGAAAAAATGGAGGTGTAATACACACATGGCTCGTATTTCCGGTGTAGATTTACCAAGAGAAAAACGTGTGGAAATTGGATTAACTTATATCTATGGTATTGGCAGAGTGAGTTCTAACCGTATTTTAAAAGAAGCAAATGTTAATCCTGACACTCGCGTTAGAGATTTAACAGACGATGAAGTGAAGAGAATTAGTGCAGTGATCGATGAAACTCAGATGGTAGAAGGTGATTTGAGAAGAGAAATCGCTATGAATATCAAGAGATTGCAAGAGATCGGATGTTATAGAGGTATTCGTCATAGAAAAGGACTTCCTGTTCGTGGTCAAAATACAAAGAATAATGCCAGAACAAGAAAAGGTCCTAAGAAAACAGTTGCAAATAAGAAGAAATAAACCCATAAGGGAGGTTAGTTTAAGAGATGGCAAAACAAGTGTCAGGAAAAAAAGTGACAAAAAAGCGTGTTAGAAAAAATGTAGAACGAGGACAAGCACATATTCAGTCATCTTTTAATAATACAATCGTAACATTAACCGATACAGAAGGAAATGCGCTGGCTTGGGCTAGTGCTGGTGGTCTTGGGTTTAGAGGTTCAAGAAAATCTACTCCTTATGCAGCACAGATGGCTGCTGAAACTGCGACAAAAGCAGCTTTAGTACATGGGCTGAAGACAGTAGATGTAATGGTGAAAGGACCGGGATCAGGAAGAGAAGCAGCTATCCGTGCACTTCAAGCTTGTGGTTTGGAAGTGACCAGTATCAGAGATGTGACTCCTGTTCCACACAATGGATGTCGTCCTCCAAAACGCAGAAGAGTTTGATCGGAGCGGGCTGGAAATATTTATTGTTTCATGCAATTTAAAAACCCGAAAACCAAGGGAAAAATCAAAAGTAAAATTCTAGGAAAGGAAAAGCTATTTAGATATTTAGTAGCAGGTGTAATTAAGTGGCAATTAATAGAGTTCCTGTATTAAAAAGATGTAGATCTCTTGGACTTGATCCCATTTATTTAGGTATTAATAAAAAATCTTATAGAGAATTAAAAAGAGCAAATAAAAAACTTACAGAATATGGAATTCAGTTGAGAGAAAAACAAAAAGCGAAATTTATTTATGGTGTATTGGAAAAACCTTTTTATAACTATTATGTAAAAGCAGCAAATATGAACGGTATGGCTGGTGAAAATTTGATGATTTTGCTGGAGAGAAGATTAGATAATGTTATCTTCCGTTTAGGTTTTGCGAGAACTAGAAAAGAAGCAAGACAGATTGTAGATCACAAGAATGTATTAGTGAATGGAAAATGTGTGAACATTCCTTCTTATTTGATCAAGGCTGGAGATACAGTGGAAATTAAAGAAAAATGTAAATCTTCTCAAAGATATAAAGATGTTTTAGAAATCACTAATTCAAGATTAGTTCCGGAATGGTTAGAAGCCGACAAAGAGAATTTAAAAGGCGTGGTAAAACAATTACCTATTAGAGAGAATATCGACGTTCCGGTTGACGAAATGCTTATCGTCGAATTATATTCTAAGTAATCCTATAACCCAAAAGGAGGGGCTTTATAGTGTTCGATTTTGAAAAACCAAAAATTGAGATTGCTGAAATTTCAGAAGACAAAAAATACGGAAGATTTGTTGTAGAACCGCTTGAACGAGGCTATGGAACCACTCTTGGTAATTCATTGAGAAGAATTATGTTATCTTCTTTACCGGGAGCTGCGGTTAGCCAGGTGAAAATTGATGGCGTTTTACATGAATTCAGTTCTATTCCCGGGGTGAAGGAAGATGTGACTGAAATTATTATGAATATCAAAAGCCTTGCGATTAAAAATAACAGCGATACCAATGAAACAAAAAACGCCTATATTGAATTTGAAGGTGAAGGTGTGGTTACAGCGGCAGATATTCAGGTTGATCAAGATATTGAGATTTTAAACCCTGACTTAGTAATCGCGACGCTAAATGGTGGAGCGGATAGTAAACTTTACATGGAATTAACCATTACAAAAGGTAGAGGTTATGTTAGTTCCGAAAAGAACAAGAACGAAGACCTCCCGATTGGTGTTATAGCTGTGGATTCTATTTATACGCCAGTAGAGCGTGTGAATTTATCAGTACAGAATACCCGTGTTGGGCAAATTACAGATTATGATAAGCTTACTTTGGACGTTTACACAAATGGAACATTAGCACCAGACGAAGCTGTTAGTTTAGCAGCAAAAGTGTTGAGTGTACATCTTAATTTATTCATTGATCTTTCTGAAAATGCAAAAACTGCAGAAGTTATGGTAGAAAAAGAAGATAATGAAAAAGAAAAAGTTCTGGAAATGAACATAGATGAATTAGAATTATCCGTTCGTTCTTATAACTGTTTGAAGAGAGCTGGTATTAACACCGTAGAAGAACTATGTAACAGAACATCAGAAGATATGATGAAAGTCCGTAACCTTGGGCGTAAGTCATTGGAAGAAGTGCTTGCGAAATTAAAAGAATTAGGATTACAATTAAATCCGAGCGATGATAATTAATTCTGCGAAATGGAATTGGGTTATATCGCAAAATGAAACTAATTTATGGAAGAAAAAGCATTTAATCAATAAGACCAAAGAAGCGTGATTAAATGTTCCACAAATGGAGGAAAATAAAAATGGCAGGATATAGAAAACTTGGCAGAACAAGTAGTCAGAGAAAGGCTATGTTAAGAAGTTTAACAACAGCTCTTATCGTAAATGGAAAAATTAAGACAACAGATACAAGAGCGAAGGAAGTTCGTAAAGAAGTTGAACATTTAATCGCTTTGGCTGTGAAAGAAAAAGATAATTTTGAAGAAGTTACGGTAAAAGCAAAAGTGCCTCGTAAAGATAAAGATGGAAAACGTGTGAAAGAAGTAGTGGACGGAAAGAGAGTCACTATTTATGACGAAGTGGAAAAGACAATTAAAAAAGATTTGCCTTCTCGCCTTCATGCTAGAAGACAGATGTTAAAGGTTCTTTATAAGGCATCTGATGTTTCTGCTAAGAGAAAGAAAGATAAGAAGGAAATTGATTTAGTTGCTAAGTTATTTGACGAAATCGCACCAAAGTATACAGAACGTAAAGGTGGATATACTAGAATCGTGAAAATCGGTCAACGTAAGGGCGATGCAGCTATGGAAGTTTTAATTGAATTAGTGTAAAAGTTAGAAGATAAGCTCTGCGCCGGGAGGAAAGCGGAGCTTTTTTGGTATAATAAATTGGAGTGTAAAGGCTATTTTTGGGTATGTAGTTGATTAAGTTTATAGGATATATCAGATATATCAAAGGTTCGCGAAAGGGAAGCTGCTATTCCAACGAAGCCGCGCTTTCGCTCCGTTCCAGACGTAACGGACACTAAATTCGCAAATCCCGCTTCTTGCGGGTTTGCTTATTAAGTGCCGACGTCTTCCAAGGGGCTTCTTTTGGAATAGTAGCTTCCCTTTCGCTAGTTTGTATTGGGGGCTAATTTGTGGAATATGTTTTAAATTTGTTTAGATATTTCATAGATAAAAAGATTTTTAGGTTTGTGATAAGTGGTTTTCATAAATTAGTTACATTCATAAACTAGCTTAATGAAAGGATATATTCCAAAAGAAACCCCTTGGAAGACGTTGGTACTTAATGAGCAGTCCTGTAAGGGGCTGCGAATTTAGTACCGTTACGTCTGGAACGGAGCGGGAGCGCGGTTTCGTTGGAATATATCCTTCCCTTAAGCGGAACTCTGAGCGAAACATGAAAAAGTAAAGGGTTGAAATGATATTTTTTTGAATAGTGATTATAAAGTGATTTATAAATGAGAATGTTTATTAGGCTTGATTTTTATATAGAAATGGCTTAAAATGTTAACCATAATTATTAGAAAGATTACTTTTTGAAAAGATAGGGGGATATTGGAGAGGACAGGAGGGATTCGATAGGATTATTTATCCTGCTTTCTCCAATATTTTTTTGTTTTTTATCATAGGTTCGTTTATCAAGGGGATAATTTTTATATGGAAGGAGGATTTGTTTTGAAAATAATTAAGATAAAAGATTTAATATATGAATATGCGAAATATGATGAAGAAGGAAATATCGCAGAGATGAATAGGGCGATTGATGATGTGAATCTAGATGTAAAACAGGGTGATTTTATCGCGATTTTAGGGCATAATGGTTCTGGAAAATCTACATTAGCAAAACATCTCAATGCGATTTTAATACCTGCAGAGGGGACTGTCTGGGTGGGGGGAAAGGATACGAAAGATGAGAATAATATTTGGGATATAAGACAGACTGCTGGAATGGTATTTCAGAATCCAGATAATCAGATAATCGGAAGTATTGTGGAAGAAGATGTGGGGTTTGGACCAGAAAATATAGGGGTGGAAACAGATGAAATATGGAAGAGAGTGGATACGGCACTTCGAGCGGTGAATATGACCGCATATCGAAATCATTCTCCTAATAAATTATCAGGAGGACAGAAACAGAGGGTGGCGATTGCTGGAGTGGTTGCGATGAAACCACAGTGCATTATTTTAGATGAACCTACGGCGATGTTAGATCCGTTAGGCAGAAAAGAAGTGATTCAAACAGTAAAAGAGTTAAATGAAAAGGAAAAGGTGACGATTATTCTCATCACTCATTATATGGAAGAGGTGATCTTTGCGGATCATGTGATTGTGATGGACGAAGGAAAAGTAGTGATGCAGGGGACGCCGAGGGAGATTTTTTCTCAGGTGGAAAAGTTAAAAGAATATCGTTTAGATGTTCCGCAGGTGACAGAATTAGCGCATGAATTAAAAAAAGAAGGCGTTTTTCTTCCAGATGGGATTCTCACGATAGATGAATTTGTAAATGCGATGGCAGAATTTCTATGAAAAAAGGAAAATAGGATGATAGAGAGGAATTAAGATGACAATTCGATTAGAAAATGTGAATTATGTCTATGGAGAAGGTACGGCATATGAAATTCATGCTTTAAAAAATATAAATCTAAAGATAGAAGATGGGGAATTTATTGGTTTAATTGGGCATACGGGGTCTGGAAAATCGACTTTAATCCAGCATTTGAATGGATTAGTAAAGGCGACTTCAGGAATGATTTATTATGAGGATGAAAATATTTATCGTGAGGGTTATTCTTTAAAGGAATTGAGGGGGAAGGTAGGATTAGTGTTTCAATATCCAGAGCATCAGTTATTTGAAACAGATGTTTTTACCGATGTCTGTTTTGGACCGAAAAATCTTTTTATGTCGAAAGAAGAGGTAGAAGAAAGGGCAAAAGAGGCTTTAACTGCAGTTGGATTAGGGGAGGAATTTTATAAAAAATCTCCATTTGAACTTTCTGGCGGGCAAAAAAGAAGGGTGGCGATTGCTGGAGTTCTCGCGATGAATCCAAAAGTGTTAA
>CANRVK010000022.1 GCA_947643285.1 uncultured Eubacteriaceae bacterium | reverse complement strand
TGGAATGGAAATAGGGTTGGATTGAAATAGAATTAAATGGAAATAGAATTGGAATGGAAATAGGGTTGGATTGAAATAGAATTAAATGGAAATAGAATTGGAATAAAATTGAGTTGGATTGAATGGAGATTAAAATGGCGGATGAATTTTATCAGGCGATCTGTGAGAGAATAGGGAGTGCGAGTGTTAGAAGGGATGAGAGTATGAAACTGCATACTACGTTCCGAATTGGGGGCACGGCAGATTATTATATGTTACTGAAGACAGAAAGGGAATGGCAGGAAGCGATTGTGTTGTGCCATCAATATCAAAAACCTTATACAGTAATCGGAAATGGGAGTAATCTTTTGGTGTCTGATGAAGGCTATCGAGGAGTTATTTTACAGGGCAGCAGAGAAAAGGAGCAGATTGTAAGAAAAGGAACTAGCATAGAGGCAAGTGCTGGAGTGCCATTAGCTTTATTGGCGAAAAAGGCTTTAGAATATTCGCTGACAGGGTTGGAGTTTGCTTCTGGAATACCGGGAAGTTTAGGCGGAGCGATTGTGATGAATGCTGGCGCTTATGGCGGAGAAATGAAACAGGTGATTACAAAGGTGAAATTGTTAGATGGAGATGGGACAATTCAAACAGTATCGACAGAGGAGATGAAATTTTCTTATCGCCATAGTATTTTACAGGAAGAAGAAAAGATAGCGCTGGGAGCGGAGATCTCTTTGCAAGAAGGAGATTTTAATAAGATACAGGAAAAGATGGAAGACTATTCTAAAAGGCGTCGAGAAAAACAGCCATTAGAATTTCCAAGCGCTGGAAGCACTTTTAAAAGACCAGAGGGATATTTTGCTTCTAAATTGATTATGGAAGCAGGGCTTGCTGGAAAGCAGATTGGCGGGGCGAGAGTATCAGAAAAACATTGTGGTTTTATTATTAATACAAAAGATGCGACAGCGAAAGATGTATGGGAATTGATTGGATTTGTGAAAGAGATGGTATTTGAAAAATTTCAAGTGATGTTAGAGCCAGAAGTGAAATTATTGGGAGAATTTGAATAGAATTTCTTGTTTCAATGTCGTGAATAGCCATGCTATGGCAGTATGGAGGTAAAAATGAGATTTGTGATTGTGACAGGGATGTCCGGTGCAGGAAAGAGTACAACATTAAAAATGTTGGAAGATGTGGGATATTTTTGTGTGGATAATTTGCCAATCGCTTTAGTCGGAAAATTTGCAGAGTTGATTTATCAAAAAAATAGAGAGATAACAAAGGCAGCTCTGGGAATAGATATAAGAAGCGGTCAGGCATTAGAAAATTTAGAAGAAGTATTAGAGGAGATGACGGGGCGAAATTTTCCATATGAAATATTGTTTTTAGATGCTTCAAATGAAACTTTAGTAAAGCGTTATAAAGAAACTAGAAGGATGCATCCACTAGCGATAGATGATCGGGTGGATAAAGGAATTATATTAGAGCGGCAAAAACTTTCTTTTTTAAAGGAACATGCGGATTTTATTATTGATACTAGCTTACTACTCACACGCGAATTAAAATTAGAATTAGAAAAGATATTTGTAAAGGACGCACAATATAAAAACTTATTTGTGACCGTATTATCCTTTGGGTTTAAGTATGGAATACCGAATGATTCTGACTTAGTATTTGATGTCAGATTTTTGCCTAATCCATATTATATAGAGGAATTAAAGCCGAAAACAGGGAATGAGAAAGAGATAAGAGATTATGTGATGGCATTTGAACCTGCGCATATATTTTTGGAGAAGATCACAGATATGTTAGAGTTTTTGATTCCTAATTATATTTTAGAAGGAAAGAATCAATTAGTTGTCAGTATAGGCTGTACAGGAGGGAAGCATCGCTCTGTCACATTGGCAAATGAAATTTATGAAAGGCTCAAGAAGAATGATGGAGGGTATGGGCTTAAAATAGAACATCGAGATATTGAAAAGGATAGAGCATCTAATATATTGGGGAATAAGAAGGTATAATAGATAAGTAAGATAAGAATGGTTTGATATAAGAGGACTAGAAAGGTAAGACAGCTTGTAGGTTTATGAAGGGAGTAGATATGTCATTTTCCAGTGAAGTAAAGGATGAATTATCTAGGCAGATTGTAGAAGCGAGGCATTGTCAGATTGCAGAGGTGGCTGCTATCATTAGTTTATGTGGCAGAATTTTGATTTCAGCGAAAGATACCTATGGCATTAAAATACATACGGAAAATATTGCTGTGGCAAGAAAATACTTTCAATTAATCAAAAAAACATTTCAGGTTCATGTGGAAGTATCTGTTCGCCAGAATGTTTATTTAAAGAAGGGAAAAACATATACGATAAGCATTTCCGATCATGAGGACGCGCTTCGCATCTTACAGGCTGCAAAACTGATACAAGATGATGGAGAGATATTAGAAAATTTATCCATTACTGATAATTTAGTGATACAGCAGCCTTGCTGCAAGAGAGCATTTATTCGGGGAGCGTTTTTAGCCACAGGTTCTATTAGTGATCCAGAAAAATCCTATCATTTTGAAATTGTATGTGCGACATTAGAAAAAGCAAAGCAGTTAAAAAATATTATTTGTTTTTTTCATATTGATGCCAAAATCATACAGAGAAAAAAATATTTTGTTGTATATATTAAAGAAGGAGCGCAGATTGTAGAGATTTTAAATGTGATGGAAGCCCATGTGGCATTGATGAATTTAGAAAATATTCGTATTTTGAAAGAAATGCGCAATACGGTAAATCGAAAAGTGAATTGTGAAGCGGCAAATATCAATAAGACAGTGTTTGCTGCGGTAAAGCAAATGGAAGATATCAAATTTATTAAAAATACAATCGGATTTGAAAAATTAGCAAAGGGTTTGCAGGAAATAGCACTGCTCAGATTAGAGAATCCACAGGCTACTTTAAAAGAATTAGGAGCGATGTTAAACCCTCCCGTTGGGAAATCTGGAGTAAATCATAGACTCCGGAAACTAAGTGAAATTGCGGAGAATATAAGGGACTAATCATTAAGCAGTTAACAAGTAACCATATTTTGGAAAGGAGAAAACCAATATGATAACAAAAACCGTTAAAATTTCTGCCGAAACAGCAGCACAAGAAAATCCCATTGCATTTTTAGTACAAGAGGCTAACTGTTTTAAAAGTAAAATTTATATCACATGTGATGGTAAAAAGGTAAATGCGAAAAGTATTATGGGAATGATGACGTTAGGACTGCACGAGGGAAAAGAGGTAATGATTTGGGCAGAAGGAGAAGATGAAGAAGAGGCAGCTCAAAAAGTGGCGATATATTTAAAAAGAACGAGTGGGGATGAGAATAAATGAAATTTACACATTTACATGTGCATACGGAGTATAGTTTATTAGATGGTTCTAGTAAGATAAAGGAGTTAGTGAAGAGAGCGAAAGAGCTGGGAATGGATAGTATTGCGATTACTGATCATGGTGTGATGTATGGAGTGATCGATTTTTATCGAGCGGCTAAGGAAGAAGGAATTAAGCCGATTATTGGGTGTGAAGTCTATGTCGCTCCGGGTTCTCGATTAGAAAGAGAAACGAATACAAAAGAAGAGAGATATTATCATTTAGTTTTATTGGCAGAAAATGATAAAGGCTATCATAATTTAATGAAAATTGTATCTAAGGGGTTTGTAGAAGGGTTTTATTACAAACCTAGAGTGGATTATGAAGTGTTAAAAGAATACCATGAGGGAATTATTGCGCTGAGTGCTTGTCTGGCTGGAGAAGTGGCTAGAAATTTGGAAAGAGGTCTGTATGAAGAAGGAAAAAAAGCCGCGCTTCGCTATCAGGATATCTTTGGCAAAGGGAATTTTTTCTTAGAGATGCAAGATCATGGAATCGCAGCACAGAAAACAGTGAATCAACAGCTTTTACGCCTATCGAAAGAATTAGGGATTGATTTGGTGGCGACAAATGATATCCATTATACTTATGAAACAGACGTAGATGCACATGATATTTTACTCTGTATTCAAACAGGAAAAAAGGTTTCTGATGAGAATAGAATGAAATATGAAGGAGGACAATATTATTGTAAATCCCCAGAGGAGATGGAACGATTATTTCCTTATGCGAAAGAGGCATTAGAAAATACAAATAAAATTGCAGAACGCTGTAATGTGGAAATTGAATTTAGAGTGCCGAAACTTCCCCGCTATGCTGTGCCGGAAGGGTATAGTTCTTGGGAATATTTGAATAAATTGTGTTTTGAAGGGCTAGAAAAAAGATACCCCCATTATGAAGAAAAGATAAAAAAACAATTAGAGTATGAATTATCTGTGATTCAAAAGATGGGATATGTAGATTATTTTCTGATTGTTTGGGATTTCATTCATTTTGCCAGAGAACATCAGATTCCGGTTGGACCGGGAAGAGGTTCTGCTTCGGGCAGTTTGGTTTCTTATACCTTGGAGATTACCAGTATTGACCCACTGAAATATAATTTATTATTTGAACGATTTTTAAATCCAGAACGTGTTTCTATGCCAGATATCGATGTGGATTTCTGTTATGAGAGAAGGCAGGAGGTGATCGATTATGTGGTGCAGAAATATGGAAAAGATTGTGTGGTACAGATTGTAACATTTGGTACTATGGCAGCAAGAGGTGTGATTCGAGATGTAGGAAGAGTGTTAGATATGCCTTATGCAAATGTAGATGTGATTGCAAAGATGATTCCAAATGAGTTAAATATCACGATTGATAAGGCGCTAAAGGCGAATCTAGAGCTGAGAAAGGCATATGAAGAACGAGAAGAAATCCATTATTTAATAGATATGTCAAAGCGTTTAGAAGGACTTCCCAGACACACTTCTATGCACGCAGCAGGCGTAGTGATAAGTCCGACTTCTATCGACGAATATGTGCCATTATCAAGGGCTTCTGATGGCTCTATCACAACACAATTTACGATGACAACATTAGAAGAATTAGGGCTGCTCAAAATGGACTTTTTGGGTCTGAGAACCTTGACTGTGATACAAAATGCAGTATCAATGGTCAGAAAAGAGAAAAATCCGAATTTAAACATAGATGAGATTGATTATAATGATAAAGCTGTTTTAGATTCACTAGGGACAGGAAAGACAGATGGGGTGTTCCAACTAGAAAGTGCGGGAATGAAAAGCTTTATGAAAGAATTAAAACCGCAGAGTTTAGAAGATATTATTACAGGTATTTCCCTCTATCGTCCCGGACCGATGGACTTTATCCCGAAATATTTAAAGGGTAAAAATAATGCAGATTCTATTTCTTATGATTGTCCGCAGCTAGAACCCATTTTAAAAACAACATATGGCTGTATTGTATATCAAGAACAGGTGATGCAGATAGTGAGGGATTTAGCTGGATACACTATGGGCAGAAGTGATTTAGTGCGGAGAGCTATGTCTAAGAAAAAGGCGTCTGTGATGGAGAAGGAACGGCAAAATTTTGTCTATGGGAATCCAGAAGAACATGTGCCGGGCTGTATGCAAAATGGCATTAAAGAAGAAACTGCAAATAAGATTTTTGATGAAATGATTGATTTTGCGAAATATGCGTTCCCGAAAGGACATGCTGCTGCTTATGCGGTGGTTTCTTATCAGACAGCTTATTTAAAATATTATTATCCATTAGAATTTATGGCAGCTTTAATGACCTCTGTCATTGATAATTCCTCGAAGGTATGTGAATATATCTTTTCTTGCAGAGATATGGGTATTTCTATTCTTCCTCCTCATGTCAATGAAAGTGAAGGCACTTTTTCTGTATCAGGAAATAGGATACGATATGGATTAAATGCGGTGAAAAGTGTGGGGAGAAATATTGTAGAGAGTATTGTAAAAGAGCGGAAAAAGAATGGTAATTATACCAGTTTAGAGAATTTTATCGAACGCCTTTCTAAATCAGAAATGACAAAACGCATTGTGGAGAATTTAATTAAAGCAGGTGCTTTTGATCATTTGGGAGGGACAAGAAGACAACTCATTGAAGTTTATGCGGCGATTATGGATCAGGTGAACTCACAGAAAAAGAAGACCATTGAAGGACAGATGAGTCTATTTGATTTAGTTTCTGAGGAGAATAAAAAAGAGTATGAGATTCAATTTCCAGATGTAGGAGAATATAATAAAGAACTGTTGCTTCAATTTGAAAAAGAAGTGTTAGGCTTTTATATCAGCGGTCACCCACTAGAAGAATATGAAGAAAAATGGAAAAAGAATATCACTGCGATGACCAAAGATTTTATTTTAGAGGAAGAATCAGGAGAAACGGTTGTAAAAGATGGAGAAGCGGTGTGGATAGGTGGGATTATTACTGCAAAAACAGCAAAGAGTGTGAAGAATAATAAGATCATGGCTTTTATCACAATAGAAGATTTGGTGGGAACAATAGAAGTGGTGATATTTCCTCAGAATTATGAAAAAAATTATGATAAGCTTCATGTAGATAATCGAGTTTTTGTAAAGGGAAGAGCATCTATCAGTGAAGAGGGAAATGGAAAGGTGATTTGTGAAAAAATAGTTCTATTTGATGATGTGCCACAAGAACTTTGGATTAAATTTGAGAATGGAAAGGAATATGAAGAAAAAGCAAAAAAGTTAGAAAAAATAATAGGGGATTCAAAAGGAAATTCTTCTATCACTCTTTATCTTGCAGAGGAAAAGGCAAAAAAAGTATTGCCAAAGGATAAAAATGTGACGATAAACCACACGCTTTTAGAGAAATTATATAAAGAGTTTAGTGAAAAAAATATCAAAGTTGTAGAGAAAAGTATTGAAAACATTTCCAAAATGCTTTAAAATAAAAAAATAGTTACTATTCAGAGGAGTGTGAACGAGTCACGCTGGATAGATGATATACCCAGTCAGTCGCGCTCATGCTTTGGGGAAGCCTAGCGGATATGAAAGAATCAGGTTGAATTTATTGTAAAAGAGTGTGAATTTGGCGTTTTTGAAGGTTGAAGGGGAAGTATCATTTATCCAGCGTTATCTTCTGGATTAGAATGTAAGTGTTAATGTAGAATAGTAAGAAAAGATAGAAGTTATTGGTACATAATCATGAAGTATTTGGTGGATACTAATGGTATATTTGATTTTAGAGGAAAATAATATTGTGTGAGAGGGAAGAATAGGGGTGGGGACTTGAATGTCAAAGGGGGCGCTGCGGCAAGAAAGTATTCCATCGAAGCCGCGCTTTCGCTCCGTTCCAGACGTAGCGAGCACTAAATTCGCAAATCCCGCTTCTTGCGGGTTTGCTTATTAAGTGCCGACGTCTTCCAAGGGGCTTCTTATGGAATACTTCCTTGCCTTCGCTTTTTTGTTAGCTGTTCTGCTTTTTAGAAAGAGAATTTTGTGACAATTATAGAATAGATTGATAATGTTTTGGGATATGGATTAATAATTTAACATAAAATAGTAAGAATTTCTTTATTTCTATAATTTCTAGAAATAGGGGGAAGAATAGTAAAGATGGTATTTTACGGCAGTGATAGATGGAGAGAAATTAGGGTATTTCTTCTCTAATATGAGGTTAATCCTTGCAATCGTATGTTGTGCTTTGCGAAATTGCGGAGAGTGGATAGAAATAAGAAAAAGGTTAAAAAAGGAATGAATCATAAATCAGAGAAATGAAATTTAATTTGTGATAAAACGGAAGAAACAGTAAATAAATGGAGGGATCGACATGGCAAAAGAAATTAATACAATTGGTGTACTGACTAGCGGGGGAGATGCCCCGGGCATGAATGCTGCAATTCGTGCGGTGGTGAGAACTGCAATTGCCAATGGAAAAAAAGTAAAAGGAATTTTCAAGGGTTTTCAAGGGCTATTAAATGAAGAAATTAAAGATATGGAAAAATCTAGTGTTTCTGATATCATTCAAAAGGGTGGAACGATTTTATATACAGCGCGTTGTTTGGATTTTCTGACGGAAGAAGGTCAGAAAAGAGGAGCTGATATCTGTAAGAAACATGGAATCGATGGACTTGTTGTGATCGGAGGAGATGGTTCTTTTCAGGGTGCTCAGAAATTAGCGAATCTGGGGATTAATGCGATAGGAATACCGGGAACGATTGATTTGGATATCGCATGTACAGATTATACGATTGGATTTGATACTGCTGTAAATACTGCGATGGAAGCGATAGATAAAGTACGTGATACTTCTACTTCTCATGAGCGTTGTAGTATTATTGAAGTTATGGGAAGACGTGCTGGTTATATTGCGCTTTGGTGTGGAATCGCAAATGGAGCAGAGGATATTTTGTTACCAGAACGATATGATAATGATGAACAGACTCTGATTAATAATATTATCCGTAACAGGAAACGAGGAAAGAAGCATCATATTATTGTAAATGCAGAGGGAATCGGTCATTCTGCGAGCATGGCAAAGAGAATTGAGGCTGCTACAGGTGTGGAAACAAGAGCTACTATTCTAGGACATATGCAGCGCGGAGGGAGTCCGACTTGTAAAGACCGTATGTATGCTTCTATTATGGGGGCTTATGCAGTAGATTTATTATGTGCAGGAAAGAGTAAGCGTGTGGTAGCATATGCGCATGGGGAATATACAGATTTTGATATCAATGAAGCTTTGGCGATGAAGAAGGATATTTCTGAATATCAATTTAATATCAGTAAAATTTTGAGCAGATGATAACGAGTTTAAATAATCAGACGATAAAAGAAATTTCTCTGTTGTTAAAAAAAGGAAAAGAAAGAAAAAAACAGGATATTTTTGTGGCGGAAGGGATTCGGATGTTTACAGAAATACCTAAAAAACAGATGGTAAAGGCATTTGTATCAGAAAGTTTTTTGAAAATGAAAGAAGATAGGGTATTAGATGGAATAGATTATGAGGTTGTGAGTGATAGCATTTTTAAGGAAATTTCTGATACAAAGACCCCACAGGGGATATTGGCTCTTGTAAAACAGTTCCATTATACGATAGAAGAGATTTTAGAAAAAAAACCAGCGCATCTATTGTTGTTGGAGGATATTCAAGATCCCGGAAATTTAGGCAGTATATTAAGAGCAGGAGAAGGGGCTGGAATCACAGGGGTGATTATGTCAAAGGGGACAGTGGATATCTATAACCCTAAAGTGGTGAGAGCTACGATGGGAGCGATCTATCGAGTGCCTTTTGTATATGTTGAGGAGCTGGAAAAGGTGATAAGACAGATTCGGAGAGATGGAGCTGTTTATGCGGCGTATTTAGATGGTGCGATAGATTATGATGCGATAAATTATGAGGGGAATATAGGAATATTAATTGGAAATGAGGGGAATGGATTAAAGAAAGAAACAGTACGATTGGCAGATGCATGTATTCGTATTCCTATGGAAGGAAAAGTGGAATCTCTGAATGCAGGGACAGCCGCTGCTATTTTGATGTATGAAGTTTATCGGCAGAGAAGGAAAAAATAGGGTAGATAAAGGTGATAAAGGTGACAAAGGTTCGCTCCGGCGAGGAACTATTCCAACGAAGCCGCGCTTTCGCTCCGTTCCAGACGTAGCGGTACTAAATTCGCGGTTTCGCTTTTTGCGAAACTGCTTATTAAGTACCAACGTCTTCCAAGGGGCTTCTTTTGGAATAGTTCCTCGCCGGAGCTAGTTTGTTGACATAAGCTAGGTTGTGAGAAGGAAAATGGGGTTTATCATGATTTGTAATTTTATGGATTTGTTTTTTATATAGTTTTTTAATAGAATTGTTTTCTATGGTTTTGAATAAATTTTTATGAGTTTTATGATTGGGAAAGGGCAGGATTCTAGCGGATTTTTTTATCAAAAAAAAGGAAAAATGTCGGAAGAAGAATTATAGGGGTTGACAGCTTGTAAAGAATTTGTTAAAATAATCCTATCGTATTTAATAAATTTGTAACAATTTTAAGAAGATGGGTCTTCGGTTTAGGTGGAGGGCTGAATTGCCAAATGGGGTTTATGGTAGTGGAGTGAAAGTGCCATATTTACTGACAGAAGGTGATTCACACTGTCTTGCTTCTTAATTATAAGAAGTAAATTGAAACAAATAATGGAGGGTTCTATGTTAAAGCAGTATAGGATGGCAGTCATCGGAGCAGGTTGTTTGATGACAGCTCTTGTGGCAACAAGTTTGATGTCGCTTGAAAATGAAAAACCAACGGAAGATACAGAGTATATTCTGAGAGCAGTGAGAATGATAGATGACACACAAGCGAAAGCAGAAGTTGCGAAAATTAATAGTGAGATTTTGACACAGAGCAACTGGTACTTGAGTGCAGCAAAGAGCGCAGAGAGAATTATGCCTTTCCAAGCAGAAGCAACAGATACAGTGGATAATACAATAGCATTAGAGGATACGGAAGCAGAAATGCTGGTACAGACAGGAGATGGTTCAGAACAAGAAGTGGCTGTAGTGGAAAATTCTCCTTTTGATGGTTATGTATTGCCAGATGTAGATGTTTACTTGAATATTAGAGAAACACCGTCCATAGATGGAAAAATTGTGGGGAAATTATATGTTGGTTCTGCGGCAAAAATTAAAGAAGTGGTGAACGGATGGACTTTAATTACTTCTGGAAACGTAGAGGGATATGTCAGCAATGATTATATCATCACAGGAAAAGAAGCAGAAGTTATGGCATTAGAAGAAGGCAAATTAGTCGCTAAAGTGACAAGCGGCGGTCTTCGAGTGAGAAAAGAGCCGAATTTAGATGCTGATGTTTTGGATTTGGCAGCAGAAGGAGATACTTTTGAAATCGTAGAACAATTAGAGGGATGGATAGGAATTGAATATTCTTCTGACACTGTAGCATATATTTCCGCGGATTATGTAAAATCAGATTTTGAATTAGGAAAAGCAATTTCCATTGAAGAAGAATTGGCTGCGATGCAGGCAGCGAAGGAAGAGGCTGCAATCAAAGCGGCACAAGAGGCTGCTGCAAAAGAAAGGGCGAATCAACAGAATGTTCAAACAGCGAGCACAGATATTGCTACTGTGACAGGAGCAAGTGTGGAAGCAAATTATGATGATACATATTTGTTGGCATGTTTGATTCACATGGAAGCAGGTGGTGAGCCATATGAAGGGAAACTAGCTGTGGCTAATGTGGTTTTGAATCGTATGAAGCAAGGATATGGAAACAGTATATCAGAGGTTATTTACGCGAGAGGTCAGTTCTCAGGCGCAAATACTGGTGCATTAGCGAGTCGCTTGGCAAAAGGACCGAATGATGAATGTGTGAGAGCTGCACAGGAAGCATTATCAGGTGTAAATAATATCGGAGATTATATTTTCTTTATTGCCCTTCGTAAAGCAAATTACAGTTCTTATTCTGAGTACACGATTATTGGTGGACATTGTTTTTATAAAAGATAAAAGAAATAATTTTACAGAGTGTCTGAGGAAGGCACTCTATTTTCTTATTTTTAGTGTGTGATGTTGTTTAAATTTGATAGATTTTTAGAGAAAATAGAGGAGTTAAAAGAAAAGATAGGTTATTTTTTCAATAGAACAATGGAATGGAAGGGTCGCTTAAGCCAAAGAGCGTTCCAACGAAGCCGCGCTTTCGCTCCGTTCCAGACGTAGCGGTACTAAATTCGCGAACCCTTACGGGTTTGCTTATTAAGTACCGACGTCTTCCAAGGGGCTTCTTTTGGAATCGTTCTTTGGCTTAAGCTAGTTTGCTGGCGTTTTCAGCGAATATGAAATCCTTTACATTTGTGTCTTTTGTTACGCAGGTAAATAAATATTTTGTAGACGATTTAGTATCAATATGTTGTCAGTGAGGCTATAAAAATAGAAAAAAAGATAGTAATGTAAGTATGAATATATGAAATGACATTATTTTATAATTTAGATAATAAAATAGCTAAGGTAAAGGAGTATTTTATTAATCTAAATCTGTAGGCGCAAATTTAAGAGAAAAAGGTACGAGATAATTAAGAATTATATGAAATTTTTTATCTAACAACCATAGTTTAAAAAATTTCAGAAAAACAATACAAATTTTAAAAATCAAAACAATAAAACAAATGTCATCATGCTCTGTAAACTTGCCCATAGCACGAACTAGCGGAGGAAAGTATACTCTTCCAAAAGAAGCCCCTTGGAAGACGTTGGCACTTAATGAGCAAACCCGCAAGAAGCGGGATTTGCGAATTTAGTACCGCTACGTCTGGAACGGAGCGAGAGCGCGGCTTCGTTGGAAGAGTATACTTTCCGGAGCGACCCTCTTTGGCACAGTATGTTCAGGATATGTTTTAATGGTAATAAATAGATGAAATAAACTTCTATAGATGCTTGCATTAGCTTATAACATATCTTATACTTACAGTTGGGTGAAAAAAGAAATTATTTCAGCATAGATTTTAAAAGTAACTGTTTGATAAAATAGATAGGAGGAAGACGAATGAATTTAAAAGGAAGAGATTTTTTAACATTAAAAGATTATACTCCAGAAGAGATTACATATCTTTTGGATTTAGCAGCAGATTTAAAAGAAAAAAAGAAAAAGGGAATTTTAGTGGATACTCTGCGAGGGAAAAATATAGCTCTGATCTTTGAAAAGACTTCTACAAGAACTCGCTGTGCTTTTGAGGTGGCTGCGCATGATTTGGGATTGGGAACGACTTATTTAGAGCCTTCTACTTCACAGATAGGGAAAAAAGAGAGCATTGCAGATACTGCTAGAGTGTTAGGAGGAATGTATGAAGGGATTGAATATCGTGGACATGGGCAGGAGATTGTGGAGGAAATAGCGAAATATGCGAATGTGCCGGTATGGAATGGTTTGACAAATGAGTATCACCCTACACAGATGTTAGCGGATCTGTTGACAATAAGGGAGAAGTTTGGATATTTGAAGGGACTGCATTTCACTTATATGGGAGATGCCCGCTATAATATGGGAAATTCTTTGATGGTGGCGTGTGCTAAAATGGGAATGCATTTTACAGCGGCTGCTCCTAGTTCTTATTTTCCGAATAAAGATTTAGTGGCTTATTGTGAGGGAATTGCAAAGGAAACAGGTGCGACTATCACGTTGACAGAGGATGCGAAAGAAGCGGCAGCAGGTGCAGATGTTTTATATACAGATGTATGGGTATCGATGGGAGAGCCAGATGATGTATGGGAGAGCCGTATTAAAGAACTCACTCCTTATCGAATCACAAAGGAATTGATGGCATTAGCTAATCCAAAAGCTATTTTTATGCACTGTCTTCCTGCTTTTCATGATTTAAAGACAAAGATAGGGGAAGAGATTTATCGTAAATTTGGTCTGACAGAAATGGAAGTGACAGATGAAGTCTTTGAATCAGAACAGTCTGTGGTGTTTGAAGAAGCAGAAAACAGAATGCACACGATTAAAGCAGTAATAGCAGCTACTTTAGGAGCGCGATAGAATGTATAGAAATGGAATGAGAAGAGATAGATTCCGTCAGGGAAATTGGATATTAGAAATTTTAAATTTAGTGTTGAGTATTATTACTATTTTATTGGGGATTTTTATACTTTTAAATATCAATACGATGAAGCAATGGCTTGCGGCTTTATTTTTAGCAGGTGCGATTGTGAATTTATTAAATTCTATGCAGTCTTTTTACTATGGAAAAAGAGTGAGAGGAATGGGATTTTTGATCACAAGTTTTTTGATATTTGCATTTGGAGTGGCGAGTTATATCACACTTTGGGTGTAGGAAATGGGGCTAATGGAAAGAAAGAGATGAAGACAGAGATTTTACAGATTTTGAGAACTACAGATGATTATGTATCGGGACAGGAGTTATGTGACAGGTTAGGTGTGTCTAGAACGGCTGTTTGGAAGACAATGAATAAATTAAAGGAAGAAGGATATGAAATTGAGGCGATACAGAATAAGGGGTATCATCTGCTCTCTTATCCTGATGTCGTTACAGAAAGTGAGATAAAAAGCCGTCTGGAAACAGAATGGGCGGGGAATAGCATTGTATATGCAGAGGTGGTTGATTCTACGAATAATCTGGCGAAAAGGCTTGGGGAAGAAGGGAAGGTTCATGGAACTTTAGCGATTGCGGAAGAACAGATAGCAGGAAAGGGAAGAAGGGGGAGGAGCTGGAGCGCTCCTCCTAGATTGGGTGTCTGGATGAGTTTATTGCTCAGACCGAATTTAAAGCCTTCTTGTGCTTCTATGTTGACGTTAGTTTCTGGACTTTCTGTGACAAGGGCGATAGAAGAAGTGACAGGGTTGAAGATGCAGATTAAATGGCCGAATGATATTGTTTATGAAGGAAAGAAAATTTGTGGGATTTTAACGGAAATGAGTGCAGAGATGGAAGGGATTCATTATGTTGTAGTGGGGATCGGAATCAATGTGAATATAGAGGAATTTCCAGAGGAATTAAAACAAAAAGCTACTTCATTGAAGATCATCTGTGGGAAAAAGATAGATCGTGTGGCGATTGTGACGGCATTTTTAAAATATTTTGAACGTGATTATTCTAAGTTTTTAAAGACAGAGGATTTAGAATTTTTAAAGACAGATTATGAACATAGATTAGTCAATCTCAATCAAAAGGTGAATATATTAGATGGCAAGAAGGAATATATAGGGACAGCTATCGGCATTGAAAAAGATGGAGGGCTTTTGGTGGAAAAAGAGGATAAAAGTGTGGTAGCTGTAACTTCGGGAGAGGTTTCTGTGAGAGGAGTATATGGATATGTCTGAAGAGCAAAAGGTAGTATTGTGCTGTGCTAATTTTTATGAAAGGAAGTATTATCTGAATCCAGCATTTGAAAAACTCCCACAGAGCATAAAAGAAGAATTAAAGATTATGTGTGTGTTGTTTACAGAAGATGTGGGCGGTATTTTAGCATTGGAATATAAAGAGAATGGAACGCTTTGTTTTCGAGTGGAATCAGAAGAGATGGATATTTTATATGATGAGATTGGAAGTGAACTTAAAATAAGACAGCTTCAGCAGGAGAAAAGGCAATTATTAGAAGAATTAGAATTATTCTACAAGGTATTTTTTTTGAAACAGAAGATAGAATAAACAATAGCCAAAAAATATTTTTGGGTGAGAGATGATAAAAAGAGAAAGAGAAATGGAGATGCCATGTTATTAGTTGTTGATGTAGGAAATACCAATATCACAGGAGGGATTTTTGAAGAGGAAGAATTAAAAGGAAGCTTTCGGATGACAACGAAAATTCCCAGAACTTCTGACGAATATGGGATTTTATTATGCAGTATGTTAGAGTATAGAGGGATAGCGATAGAAGAGATAGAAGCGGTGATGATCGCTTCTGTTGTGCCTGCTATTATGCATTCTTTTATTAATGGAGTCAAGAAATATTTAAAGGTTGTGCCACTGGAAGTAAAGCCCGGAACAAAAACAGGGATTAAGATTATGACTGCAAATCCATATGAGATAGGAGCGGATAGAATCGTAGATGCGGTGGGAGCGTTTGAGCTGTATGGAGGTCCTGTTATTGTCATTGATTTTGGGACAGCCACTACTTATGATGTTATTTTAAAAGATGGAACTTTTACAGCAGGAATCACAGCACCGGGGATTCGTATCAGTGCGAAAGCGCTGTGGGAAGATGCGGCGAAATTGCCAGAGATAGAGATTAAAAAACCAGAATCTATTTTGGCAAAAGAAACTATCAGCAGTATGCAGGCTGGATTAGTATATGGATATATTGGTCAGACGGAATATATTATTGATAAAATTAAAGAAGAGCTTCATATGCCTGAGATAAAAACAGTGGCGACAGGCGGATTGGGAAAAATTATTGCAGATGAAACAAAGAAGATAGATATTTATGATGTGAATCTGACTCTGACAGGACTTCGTCTTATTTATCAAAAATGTAAAAAGAGGTGAGAGATGGAGCGGAGGAAGTTTCAGATAGGGAATGTGACTTTAGAGAATAATTTGGTTTTAGCGCCTATGGCAGGAGTGACAGATTTGCCTTTTCGCTTGCTCTGTAGGGAACAGGGTTGTGGATTGTTATATACTGAAATGGTGAGTGCAAAGGCTATTCAATATAAGAATAAAAATACTTTTGCGCTATTACAGATAGATCCTAAAGAGCATCCAGTGGTGCTGCAGTTATTTGGATCTGATCCAGAAATTATGAGTGAAACGGTGAAACAGTTAGAGGAAGAACCATATGATATGTTTGATATCAATATGGGGTGTCCTGTTCCAAAGGTAGTGAACAATCAAGAGGGGTCTGCTCTGATGAAAGATCCGAAGTTAGCAGAAAAGATCGTGAGTGCTATGGTAAAAGCGGTGAAAAAGCCTATTACAGTGAAGATAAGAAAAGGTTTTGATAGAGAGAGTGTGAATGCAGTGGAGATGGCAAAGGTTTTGGAAGGAGCAGGAGCTGCGGCAGTCGCGATACATGGCAGGACGAGAGAGGAATATTATTCGGGACAGGCGGATTGGGAGATAATCAGACAGGTAAAAGAGGCAGTATCGATTCCTGTGATAGGGAATGGGGATATTGTTTCGCCGGAAGATGTAGAGGAGATGGTTAAAAGAACAGGGTGTGATGCGGTAATGATAGGCAGAGGAGCGAGGGGGAATCCTTGGATTTTTAAGCAGATCATGGAGTATCGGGAAACTGGGCGTTATCAGAAGAAGCCATCTGCTTTACAGGTGAGGGATATGGTGTTAAAACATGCGAAATGGCAGCTAGATTATAAGGGAGAGTATATCGGGATTCGAGAGATGAGAAAACATGTGGCTTGGTATACAGCAGGTTATCCCTATTCTGCTGCTCTGCGCAATAGGGTGAATGAGATAGAAAATATAAAAGAATTAGAAGTGTTGATGGATGAATTTGTGAAGACGGCAGGAGAAAGAGGAGAGGTTTCGGATTCTTAAGATGTTTTAGAATATTGAGAAATAGGATGGCATATATTGGATAAGGGTGAGAAGGAAGGAATCAAAGGGTTCGCTTCGGGGAGGAACTATTCCAGCGAAGCCGCGCTCTCGCTCCGTTCCAGACGTAACGTGCCCTAAATTCGCAAATCCTGCTTCTTGTGGGTTTGCTTATTAAGTGCCGACGTCTTCCAAGGGGCTTCTTTTGGAATAGAGAGGATACCCCGTGCCGCGGCTAGTTTGTGGGCTATTCTAGTGAATTTATCATCATAAATTATTTGTGAGGTATGGTAAAGAATTTAAATAGTTTAAAAATATCATGAAAGGAGGTGTTCTATTAAAATTTTTAGTGCGATTAGTATTAAGATAATGCCTCCCATTTGTTCTGCTTTGGATTTGTATTTTACTCCAAACATGTTGCCGATTTTTACTCCTATCACAGATAGGGAGAATGTGAGTGTGCCGATAAAACAGATAGAAAAAAGGAGATTGAAATCTAAAAAGGCAAAGGTCACTCCTACTGCGAGGGCGTCGATGCTAGTAGCAATGGCTAATAGAATCATAGTATAAAATTTGAAGGAATTATCTATAGAATCTATTTTTTCTTTTGCGTTTTTTATCATATTAATGCCGATGGAGGTCAGCAAAAGGAATGATATCCAGTGTTCATAATATAGAATATTGTTATGAAGATGTGAGCCTAATAGATATCCAAATAAGGGCATTAGTGCTTGAAAGCTTCCAAAATAGAGTCCTGTGATAAAAGCGTTTTTCCAACTCATTTTTGTCATAGAAAGCCCTTTACAAATGGCGACAGCAAAAGCATCCATCGCCACTCCAACTGCAATCATAAATAATTCCAACATAATTTCCGATTAAAGTGTTTTTCTTTTATATTTTATTAAAAAAAGGAATAAAAAAGACCTATTTATCTTTTATATTCATTTGTATTTTTTATTATAGGAATATGATATTACTAAATATTTACAGTAAAAGGTCGATATGAATAGAAAAAAGGGAGGGTAAAATATGAAAGTAACGCAGGATTCTGGATATTATAATTATTGGAATAATAGGAATACAAAAAGCAATAAAACGGAAAAAGAAAAAAAGCAATCTCAAGTATCTACTACTTCTACATCTAAAAGTAAAAAGAAAAAGAAGAAACCCGGAATTAATGTGAAGAAAGCAATCAGTTCATCTAGGTATCTCCTTCGACTCGCTAATGCAAAGTCTGTACCAAAGGTCAATGGAGTCGTTCGAGCAGCGCGGGCGGATATGGTGTTTGTGAGAAGCAGTGGTTCAAGTAATCAGCAAGTAGAAAGAGCAATGCGTATTTTAAAGAGGGTAGTAGCAAAGGGAAATATAAAAGCAGGTAAATTAAAAAAGGAAAAACAATTAAAAACACAAAAAGAAATAGCAAAAAAATTGCATAAAGAGAAAAAAGCGAGAGAATTACAGATGAAATTGCGCTCTAAAAAGAACGCCAGAAAGAGAAAAGAAAGAGCAGATGCAGCGACAGATTTAGAAACTGTAACAATAGAATCGAATCCTCAGCAGGATAGTTATGAAGAGAGAATAGCGGCATATGAAGCTCTTACAGAAACAACAGATTCTAGTATCGATGTTGTTGTTTCTGATGCTACACCTGTAGCAGAAGCAGTAGATATGGGAGGAATTGATATTACCATATAAGGTTTTTTATATTAATTTCTTAGAATTTTATTGTCCAATCATTTTTATGTTTTATAAAGAGAACATTTTGACGAAAGGTTCGCTACGGCAAGACAGTATTCTAACGAAGACGCGCTTTCGCTCCGTTCCAGACGTAATGGTACTAAATTCGCCGTTTCGCTTCCCTAGAAACTGCTCATTAAGTACCAACGTCTTCCAAGAGTCTTCTTTTAGAATACTGTCTTGCCTTCGCTAGTTCGTTAGCTATTCTAGGAAAAAGTTATATTTTCTACGATTTGTAGAATGTCAAGCTGTTATTATAATTCAATTTGTTGTGTTAGTTTATTTGGAATATGGAATTGATAAGATATTTTTTGTAGAACAATCAATAAACGAGCGGCAGCAAAGAAGATTTCTAAAAGAAGCCCTTTGGAAGACGCTTGCCCGTTAATGAGCAGTCCCGTTAGGGGCTGCGAATTTAGTGTCCGTTACGTCTGGAACGGAGCGAGA
>CANRVK010000021.1 GCA_947643285.1 uncultured Eubacteriaceae bacterium | reverse complement strand
TAAGTGCCGACGTCTTCCAAGGGGCTTCTTTTGGAATACTTCCTTGCCTCCGCTGGTTGGTTGGCGGTTTTACTTTTGAGAAGTGAAATTTACGATAAGATTATGAAGTTTTTATGAGGAGATATAGGAAATGGATATTTGGAAGGGTTAGTAGTTTTGTGGTGTTTGGAGTTTTGTAATTATTTATTATAAGATTATGGAGAAATGAAATGGGGGAAAAGTTATTATGTTAATTTTTTGGTATATGAAAGATGTTATAAAATCTGCTGGAAAGGAAACAGGTTTTCTAATTTTTTGTAAATTGGTGGATATATTAGGATTTTTTGGTGAAGTTTTTTTTATTCAAAGGATTATTGACTTTGTATTTTTAGAAGGAAAAGAGATAGAGGTTATATTTTATGCTATGTTTGTATTTTTTATTTTTATCTGGCAGTATAGCAGTCCGGCTCTGTCTGCTCATATAGAACAAAAGATTTTATTTCGATATAGAATGAAATTGGAAGCGAGGATATATGAAAAAATTTCTAAGGTGAAATTTGAATATTTTGAAAATTCGGCTATATTAGAAGTTATGAATCGAATTTTGGATAATCCGGCAGAGCGTATCGTATCTTCTTTGGGTAAAATATTGGAAATCATCAGTGGAGCAGTCAGTACGATAGGGGTAATGGCGGTTATTGTGAAAATTGGGGCTGCTTATATGATAGGAATCGTTGTGTTGATTCTTTTTCTTTTATTTTTGTTTCAGCAGATTGGAAAGATAAAAAGTAATATTTTTTGTGCGAGAATGGAATTAACAAGACGAGAAACATATTTATCGGGGCTTTTATTTGACCGCGAATTAGCGATGGAAAAGAAGTTATTTGGTTATACTGATTATATTCAAAAGAAAATAGAAGAAGAAATCTTTGAAAATGAAAAACCATTAAGATGGAAGTTATGGCAGAGCAGAATTATTACGGCGCTCTATGATTATTTTGTATATTTGTTTTCTGCTTCTGCTTATCTTTTTTTCTTAGTTCCTTTGGTGCAAGGGAAGATGGAGTTAGGGCTTTATATTGCGATTATTCCAGCTCTCCAGAAAATAGGGACGTATTTTGTAGGGTTGATAGATAATCAGTTGTCTGATTTAAAGGAAAATGAAAATTTTTGTAAGGATATCCATGATGTTTTTCAACTAGAGGAACAATATTATGAAAATAAGGAGATGGTGAGAAAAGATTTTTCTGTAATAGAATTAAAAGATGTGACTTATCGTTATCCTAATGCAGAAAGACCTATCATAGAAAAGTTAAATTTGAAATTAGAACAGGGACATCATTATGCTTTAGTGGGAAAGAATGGGTCGGGGAAAACGACGTTGATTAAACTTTTGTTAGGATTATATCAACCGCAAGAAGGAGCAATTTTTTTGGACGGTCAAAATATAAAAGAACTTTCTTTTGAGGAACTGCAAAGCCGATTTTCTGTTATTTTTCAAGATTTCGGACGTTATGCTATGTCGATAAAAGAAAATATAGAAATGGGGGTAGGTTTTTTCGAGGGAGAAGCTGAAAAAATGCAAGAGGCGTGTGCTTTTGCAGGGATAAAAGAAGAGATAGAAAAGCTGCCAGAGAGTTATGAAACGAAGTTAGGAAAATTAAAGGAAAATAGTGCAGATTTATCGGGTGGGCAGTGGCAGAAGTTAGCAGTTGCCAGAATGTTTTATAGTCAAAAGCCTTTTTATATTTTAGATGAGCCGACTTCTGCATTAGATCCTGTTTCTGAATCGGAGATGTATACGAATTATGCAAATTCTTTAAAGGGAAACAGCACTTCTCTTTTTGTTTCTCATCGTCTGGGGTCTACCATGTTAGCAGATAAAATATTGGTGTTAGAAGATGGAAAAATAAAAGAGATGGGAAGTCATCAGGAATTAATAAATAAAAATGGAATTTATGCCAAAATGTTTTTGGCACAAAGGGGATTGTATGTATGAAAGATGTGAGAAAAACAATTTTATATGCGGCGAAGATTGTTCCTGTGAGAATGATAGTTTATTTTTTATTGACATTGCCTACTTTAGTATTGCCAGTTTTTATGTTAAAAGTTCAAAAAGATTTAGTGGATCTGGTGAGTGATAGTTCAGAGGATAAAATAAAATCAGCGGTTATGTTAGTTTTTATTTTATTGGGGATTTACTTAGTAAATAAGGTTTTTGATATGTTCTCGAAAGATTTTATGGAGTTTGGATATTTTCGTTATATTAATCTGCATATGAAAAGAGAGATACATAAAAAAATGGAAGAGATATCTTTAGAGAATTATGAAAATGTAGAGTTATTTCAGTTGTTAGAACGAGGGCAGAATGGTGCTATCTATGTAGTATTTACTGCTTCTATTTTGAATTTGATTGTTCAGGCGGTTGTATTAGTTTTAATGGTGTCGGCTTATCTATGTAGTATTTATCCTATATTATTTATTTTTATTATTTTTGTGGCTTTTCCTGTATTAATAGAAAAAATTTTAGTAGCGAAGAAGAAGGCTGTTTTATTGCAAACGAATAGTCAATTTCAGAGAGAAATGCAATATTATAAAAAAATTTTATCTGATACAGATAGTGAAAAAGAATTAAAAGTGCAGGGAGCAGGGCATTATTTTTATCGTCTTTGGAAGGAGAGCAGGGAGAAACAAAGTGGAAATGAAAAGAAAATAGAAAAGAATTGTTTTAGAATCTCATGTGGGTATCATTTGATACAAGGAATTAGTCATGGGATCGCTTTTGTTATTATATTGGTTTTACTTATTTATAAAAAAATCAGTATGGGGGAATTTAGTGTATTATTGAGCAGCTTTGCTTTTATTACAGCGAATTTATCTTCTATTATGTCATTTATGGGAGAGATAGCACAGGCAGGGGAGTTGTCGAAGTCTTATTTTGATTTATTGGAGTTAGAGATAGAAGATGGAACAGAGGATATAGCAAAAGAAGATTGTGAGATTTGTTTTCAACATGTGAGTTATACTTATCCGGGAAGAGAAAAAGAAGCGGTTTCGGATATTAGTTTTACGTTAAAAAAGCAAGAAAGTTTAGCGATAGTAGGGGTGAATGGGTCAGGGAAATCTACATTAGTAAAATTAATGACAGGTATGCTAAAGCCTAAAGAGGGGATTTGTATTTGGGGGAAGGGAAAGAAAAGAGATACGTTAAAAGAGAGAAGTATGTTGGAACATATCAGTGCTGCATTTCAGATTTTTGGAAAATATAAATTATCTGTAAGAGAAAATTTGATTATCAGTTCACCGGAGAAAATAGAAGAAGATAAAATAGAGGAAGCGTTAAAATGGGCGGATTTGGATTTAAAGAAAGAGATGGTATTGGGGCGTGAATTTGGAGGGGAAGAACTTTCAGGCGGACAATGGCAGAGGATTGCTTTAGCTAGATGTTATTATCGGGATAGGGAGATAGTATTTGTGGACGAGCCTACTTCTGCGATAGATCCGTTAGAAGAGTTGAATATTTATCAAAAATTGTTGGAATTAACAAAGGATAAGACTGTGGTGGTCGTGACTCATAGATTAGGGGTTGCAAAAAATGTGGATAAGATTCTGGTATTAGAAGATGGAAAATTGGTGGAAACAGGGACTTTTGATGAATTACAAAAAATGAATGGAGTTTTTGCGAAGATGTGGGAGGAACAGGCGAAATGGTATAGGAGGGAGGGGATAGAAAAGGGTTGAGGTGGGGGCATTTTGGCTGGAGGGTCGCGGCGGCAAGGAAGTATTCCACCGAAACCGCGCTTTCGCTCTTTCCAGACGTAGTGGTACTAAATTCGCGGTTTCGCTTCTTGCGAAACTGCTTATTAAGTACCAACGTCTTCCAAAGGGTTTCTTATGGAATACTTTCTTGCCTTTGCTAGTTGGTTGGCTGTTCTAGTGGGATTGGAAAAAAGATATATAAAAAATTTTATGAGTATTTCCTAATTTAACTAGAACAGTAAGTTAAATTAAGTATAAAATATGTATTGGAAATTAAGTACAAATTTGTTATGCTATAATCGTCAAAAATTTAAAATTTTGTAGAATTGACACCGTTGGAATAATCTAGTGGTTGAAAATCACAGGAGATAAAATCATGTTTTACAGGGTAGAAAGTGTAGAGCCAAAAGACAATTTTATTTTATCTGTGTTATTTACAGATGGAGTGAAATTAGAATATGATATAAAACCATTATTTTTAAAGTGGGATGTATTTAATAATGTTAAAACGATTAAAGGGCTTTTTCAACAAGTAAAAGTTGACGCTGGAGGTTATGGAATTAGTTGGAATGATGAAATAGACCTCGCAAGTGAAGAGTTACGAATAAATGGAAGAAAAAGTGATGAATAAAAGAAAGGGCGGCGAACAAAAGCCACCTAAACTGTAAAGATTAGTAGAACAATTAATTGATATATTGAGTGAGGTATAGTAATTTGAAACAAAAAAAGGGGAAAGAGTATAGTGTATGGAATAATATGAAATATATAGTAGGTATAGCTTTAAAAGTTCAAAAGAGTATTATTATATATTGCATTTTAAATAGTGTAATAACAATTATTTTAAATTTATTAAGATTATTTATTGTGCCAACTATTTTAAATGGTATGGAAAAAGCTGTTAGTTTACCATATCTTATAAGTTCTATTTTGATATTTGTGGTGTTGATTATGGTATTTGATTCGTTACAGACATATATCAATGCGAATACTTTATTTGGAAGGATTGAACTGAGGAGTTATTTTACATTTAAAATACATGATAAATTGGCAACGACTTCTTATCCGAATATTGAAAAACAGGATTTTTTAGATAAGTTAGATAGGGCGAGTGATGCAGTGGGAGGAAATGAGGGGGCAATATCAACGATATGGGATTCTTATACGGGCATATTGAAAAATATGGCTGGTTTTTTCATTTATATAATATTACTTTCTAACGCTGATATATGGTTGATAGTGATTACAATAACAACATCATTGGTGAGTTATTGGATAAAAAGAAATAGTGATAAGTGGTTATATCAACATAGAGAAACGGAAGCGGAATATTCTAGAAAATTTCATTATATTAGTACAAAGGTTCAGGAGATATCCTTTGCAAAAGAGATACGTATATTTGATATGAAAGACTGGCTAAAAGGTATTTATGTTCAGGATTTGACTTCTTATAAAAAATTTTCTATACAAAAAGAAAATAGGTATAGGAAGGCAGAGATTAAAAAGATAGTATTGATGATACTCAGAAATTTAGCTGCTTACTATTATATCATTAATCTGATGTTTCGTGATAATTTAGCGGTATCTTATTTTCTTTTATATTTTAATACTATAAATGGTTTTGATGCATGGATAAATGGGATTTTATCGGATATCTCTGCCATAAGAGAACAAAGTATGGATATAACAAATATCAGAGAGTTTTTAGAGTATGAAGATATATTTTTGTTTGAAGATGGGGATTCTATAGAACAAAGTGAGAAGTACGAAATTGAACTCAAAAATGTCAGTTATTCTTATCCAAATATGGATCGTCCTTGTATAGATCATCTGAATTTAAAAATTAAGGCAGAAGAGAAAATTGCAATAGTTGGATTAAATGGAGCAGGAAAGACGACATTAGTAAAACTTATATGTGGGTTTATTGAACCAGATAGTGGGGAGATATTATTGAATGGCAAAAATATTAAGGAATTTAATAGAAGGGAATATTATAAGATTTTTTCTGCGGTTTTTCAGAAACATTCTATATTAGCGGCATCTATATCGGCAAATATAGCTCAAAGTTTGACGGAAATAGATTTAGAAAAAGTAGAAATGTGTTTGGAAAAGTCAGGATTATATGAAAAAGTGGAGCGTTTGTCTGAAAAATGTAATACACATATAGGGAAAGAAGTATATGATGATGCGATAGATTTATCAGGGGGAGAGATGCAGAAATTATTACTTGCCAGAAGTCTTTATAAAGAAGCATCGATATTTGTATTAGATGAGCCGACAGCCGCGCTAGATCCCATATCAGAAAGTGAAATATATAAGAGATTGTATGAATCATTAAATGCTAAAACAATGATATTTATTTCACATAGATTATCTTCTTGTATCTTTTGCGATGAAATATTAGTTTTTAAAGAGGGAGAAATAGTTGAACATGGTAAACATGAGGATTTATTGCAGTTAGGCGGAAAATATAGCGAACTATGGAATGTTCAGGCGCAATATTATGTTTCGATAATACGGAAAAGTTGAAAGAGTAGGTATTTGACGTTATTTTATAGTCACAGTAGTTCTAATAGGCTTGAATCCATCATTTTCAGCTTGAAAAAATTTTTCTTGACCTTTAAACGAAGGAGCTTTCATGATCCTCATGGGACTTGAACCCAATATCTCCGGCTTGAAAGACCGGCGTCCTGACCTTTAGACTAGAGGACCTTATGGCAGGCATGTTTCAGCCTGTAGTTTTATTGTTAATTTTCTTTTCTGTCTTCTATTCATGCACTGATTTGTACTTGTGTTGCTGAATCAATAACTAGAATATCATCTAGATGTACCTGCAGAACTGCTGCAAGCACTACTAAGTTGTCTATAGTAGGCAATGCTGCGCCTTGTTGCCACTTATATATAGCCTGCGGTGTGGCAAATCCGAAAATGTCCTGCAGATCTTTTACGGACAACTTAGCCTGCTTTCGTAATCTGCCTATGTTTTGTCCTGTTCTTATCATATCTATAACTGGCAAATTCACCATAATCTTCACCTCCTGTTATCCAAATAGTATTCTATATTATACTTGAGATTCTTTGACTAAAAATCGAGTAAACTCCAATTTGAGATAATAAGATATAAAAAATACCGCCTATCTCATTTAAGATAAGCGGTACTTGAAATCTATGATCTATTCATGACAGCCTCTAAAAAGACTTGATTCAGACATATCACACAGTTTTTCGCCTTTTTCTTACCTTACATGAGCACATTCTAATTAGACTCTGTTCTTTTTCTTCACTGAACAGTGCCTCATAATGTTCACTATGTAAGTAATATTCAAATCCATTTGTGGTGAAATTAACTGTTGTCATGATCTTTTCCTTTCTGAACTCTCTGTTCGCTTTGTTTTGTATTACAATTACTATAACATTGATTTTCCCGTTTGTCATTATACTGATAATATAATTTTATAGATTTTTCCCATTTTTATTCTACTTCATTTCTGGTCTGTCTAGTTTTAGTTTTGGAAGTTGTAGGCATAAAAATATCTAATTATGCCTTCTCTGTTTTCCGTTCTTCCATGACAACCTCGTAAAATACCCTGTCCTTCGGGGCGGGCAGCTCAATATCAAGGCGTTCCGCATCCATATAAATCCCTCTACTCTGAATATTATCTAGCACATCGCGGATAATTTCTTTCGTAAAATGAAATTTGGGACGTGCAAGCACTTCACGGTACTCCTTTACAATCTGTTCATTTAATATAGGGATAATAGAACCGTCAAAGGTCAGCTCCATAACATTGCCCGATATTGAATTACATTTGAGCATCGCCGAAACAAGTACATTTGTATCAATGACTGTGTAATATTTCATAAGCTGTCCTGTTTCCTTACCTTTGCAATTTCAATATTAATTTCATCTCGCGTCATATCAGATATACCATTTTCCTCCGCAATGCGGCTGGCAGCCTTCATTGCTGCTACTGCGCGGTTTTCAGGCTTCATTTCGAGCTTTATGCTGAACGGTATGCCGTTTTCCTGGATCAGCCTTGAAATGCACATACGCATATAGGTCGGCAGGTCGATCCCAAGACGCTCACAGATATCCGCTGCCTTGATTTTTGAAGTATCGTCTATACGGAATTGGACTAATGAGTTTGCCATAATATCAACTCCTTTTGTGGTATCTATATTATTTAGGTAATTGCGAAACTCCGAACACCATAGAACTCCTAACCTTTCCGAATATCTATTTCCTGCATCTCCTCACTTAGATTTCATAAATTATCGTAACATCTGCTTTTCAAAAAGTAGAACAGCCAACGATCAGTGGAGACAAGGAAGTATTCCATAAGAAACCCTTTGGAAGACGTTGGTACTTAATGAGCGGTTTCGCAGAAAGCGAAACGGCGAATTTAGTACCGCTACGTCTGGAACGGAGCGAAAGCGCGGTTTCGTTGGAATACTTCCTTGCCGCAGCGTCCCTTTGATGCTCAAAAGAAAATCTAACCTAATACTTAACTAAATGACATTGTAGACTGAACTGTAATGAATATTTTGAAAAAATTTATTTAAAACTTTTATTTTTTTTGCTTTTTGTTGTATAATATAAATATCAATTGGGGTATGCATTTGCAGATGCATATTTAAAAAAGTCGGAGAGATCTGGCTCTTTTGTGTTCTATAAAAGTTTGTTCTTACAAAAAATTATATACAAAGTCGTCAAATACTTCATACTTCTCATTTTTTAACTTCTATTATTCATTGTTTTTCTTCTAGCTTTTTATTTGATAATAAATTCAGCTAATATAATGTTATGCTTGTAATGACCATAATTTATGATATTTTCCCGTTGTATCCGTTAATAGTTGATTATGATTTTCTGTTTGGATTAATATCTTTTTCTTATGTAGCATCAGTAGTACTTTGACATTGCTACCACATTTTTTATACAAGTGTTTTATTTATTTCAATATTATTTTCCAAATAGATCAGAATGTGTACCAGTTCTGTCAAGAATTAATTCGTCATCTTTTATCCTATAAATTAATAACCAATCTGGCATGATATGACACTCTCTGTTTCCTAGATAATTCCCTTTTAATTCATGATCTTTATTTTTTTGAGGTAATGTTTCTGGAATTCGCAAGGTATTTACAATATTATATAATAATTGCAAATTATAGTTTCTTTTTTTGCATAATAAATCTCTATTAAACCTTGTTGTAGATGATAATTTTAACATGTTTCATTCTCCAAAAGCATATGGAAAAAATCTTCTGTAGAACCTTCAAAGCGTTGTCCTGTTTTATTGTTAAGCATTTCATCTGCTTCTTTTATAGCAGCGATTGTTTCTGCGTTTGGAATACTGCCAGACATGTCAAGTTTTCTAATATTCCTACAACATAGCTCATTTTTTCATCATCAATTATATTTAATAATTGTATTGCCTTTTCCCTTTCACTCATTATTTTTATCCTCGCTTTCTTTACTTGCCTTTTCGCTCATTATTTTGATTTACTTCTTTTAATAATAATTTTAAGAAGTTTTTTTGTAAAAATCCTGATTTTTCTGTTATCTTTTCTTCCATCCCACTATAAATTTATTATCATCAATTTTATTTTACTTTTTTATTTGATAATTTTAATATAACATAACAAAAGTTTTCTGTAAATAAAAGAGTTTTTTAAAAGAATAAAAAGTATTGATAACTTTTTTAAGGAAAACTATTATATTCATATAAAAAACTTTTTAGAAAAGAAATGATAGTTTTTATTACTTTAATACTTAATGCTTCTTATAGGATTTTTATTTGTTATAAAATGCCAATTATATCATATATCTTCATTTTTAATATGTAATATAATAGTTTTATTGCTAATTTCTTTATTATTCATTGTTTTTCTTCTAACTTTCTATTTTATAATAAATTCAGCTAATGTAATGTTGTGATTGTAATGACCATAATTCATGATATTTTCCTGTTGTATCCGTTAATAGTTCATTATGAGTTCCTATTTGGACTAATTCTCCACAGTGAAATACCATAATATTATCGCAAAAATGGCAGGAGGACAATCGGTGACTGATATAAATTATGGATTTACTTCTGGGAATCTGATCTAATTTTGAGTAAATTTCATACTCTGCGATAGGATCAAGAGCAGCGGTCGGCTCGTCTAAAATAACAACAGATGAATCTTTATAGAACGCACGCGCGATAGCTATTTTCTGTGCTTCTCCTCCAGAAAGTTCAATTCCGTTTTCATCAAAATCTTTAAAAAGATAAGTTTCTAAGAAGTTTGGTATCTGTTTTATTTTATTTTCTAGTCCTGCTTCCTTTAGACATACTTCTGCTCTTTTCGCATCATAAATTTCACTTGCAGCAACATTTTGTCCCAAAGGAAATGAAAATAATTTAAAGTCCTGAAATACTATTCCAAAGAGTGAAAGATAACTTTCATAATTATATTCTCGTATATCGACCCCATTTAATAGGATTTTTCCTTCTGTTGGATCGTACATTCTGCATAATAATTTAATAAAAGTACTCTTTCCAGAGCCATTTTCTCCTACAATCGCGATTCGTTTTCCTAACTTAAAGGTAAAGATTAAATGTTTTAAAGCATATTCTTCTGAACCTGAATAACGAAAAGATACATCTTGAAATTCAAATTCCCATTGTTTCGCCTGTGTTATATCAAGAGAACGTGTGCCATCTGCTGTTCGGCTTGGAAGGTTTAGATAAGAGAGATATTCTTGTATAAATGGAGTATTATATTGAATCCTGCCTTTTATTTGTAAGATTTTGATGATGGATTTTAAAAATCGTTTCATAAATCCTACATATTTGATGATACTTCCAATACTGAATATTCCTTGTATTACATAAAAACAGACAAAGAGATATATAAATGTCTGAAGCACACAATTTAAAATAAAAAGCGGCGTTTCCAATCGAAATTTTTTGGAGAAGAGCATTTTATTGGATTTTATATGAAGCTTTTGAGAATCTTCCTGAAGTTTTTTAATCAGCTTATCCTGACGATATAAACGGATATCTTTTCCCATATTATAACAGTCCATTGCCATGCCGACTCTGTTTTGTTCCATCATATTTTCTGAGGCTTTATTTGCAGCAGCACTTACTTTTTCAGCTACAAAGAAATTACATTTTACATTTAATACTACAAGCAAAATAATGATTCCAAGGAAAAAGAACAATAAAATATCTGGCTTTCTAGAAACAAGCAGAATAATCATTTCACTAAAAAGGCATAAACTTAAAATCAATTCTATCCCTTCATTTATCATTCCCTCTACACTTTCCTGTAAACCTATTTTCCCATATCCAACATAGCCTGCTTGTTCCATTTTCCAAAGCTTTTGGCGTATTTGTGAATCTTCTAAATCAATATAATCTAAAGAAAGTGTTTTGCGATAAAACATCACTGTTTCTTTCTGATCCAGAATGAATTTTGCCTGCTCATAACCACGCTGAATTACCGCACCAATAGCAGAAATAAGAAAATTGCCAATGACAGTGATTACTACCAATTTAATGATCCGATTCTGATTCATAACTCCTGCAACTTCATCTACAATCTCTGCTGATAAATAAAGATTAAAATAAGGGGATAAATGATTAAAAATTGCATAAAGGAGCATAAAAGGAAAATATAATGGGCTGAGGGAATTCCACATTTTTATTACTTGAAGATTTTCACTATTTTTCTGCTTCATGATTCTCCTCCTTATAATATTGACTTTGAATTTCAAACATCTTAGCATACTTCCCACCTGCTTTCATAAGTTCCTCATGAGAACCAGATTCTGCTATTGTTTTATTATCAATTAGTACAATCCGATCACAGAATCGAGTAGAAGCTAATCTGTGAGAAATATAAATAGAAGTTTTTCCTTGTGTTAAATTGCCATATTTTTGATATAACTCATTCTCCGCAATGGGGTCAAGTGCGGCGGTAGGTTCATCTAACACAACAACAGGAGCATTTTTATAAAGAGCACGGGCAAACATCAATTTCTGTTTTTCTCCTCCAGATAATTCAATCGAATCATCAAAAACTCCTTTCATAAGATGCGAATGAATCCCTTTTGACAAGGCTTGGATTTTTTGCTCCAATCCTGCTAAACGGAGTACATAATGAACTTTTTCTTCTTCTATATTGGTATTATCTGATGCAATAAATTCAGCGATTGTCACAGGAAGCAAATACATATCCTGAAAAACAACAGAAAATAAACTATAATAATATAAAATGTTATAATCTGTTACAGGTATTCCATTTAATCTTACCTCTCCCTCTGTGGGAATATATAATCCACATAATAGTTTTACTAATGTTGTTTTACCTGCCCCATTCACACCCACAATGGCGAGCTTTTCACCTGCTCGAATTTTTAAATTAATATCTTTCAGCGCATACTGCTGTCCTTCTTCCGTAGAATAACAATAAGAAACATGACAAAACTCGATCTCTGGCGCTGCTGCTGTTTTTTCTGATGGAGAGTATCCACTTTCATGGTTGAGTGTATCTGGAATCTGAAAATATTCTTGATAATATCCAATACGAACACAGATACCGACCATTTCACTGACATCACCTGCAAGACCATTCATCCAGCCACTCAGAGTGGTAATAATCCCAAAATAAAACACAAAATCTCCCACTCCAATTTCTCCTCTTAAAATAAGCCAGATTAATACTCCATATGTCACTGCATTAGATAGTAATGTTAAAATAAAAGTCATAAACTTCCCGATCAGAGTATAATTCCCGATTTTTTTATTCCATAGAAAGCGCTCTTTTTGAAATTTGGTCAGCAAACTTTCCAGCCAATGTGTCATTCCATAAATACGGATATCCTTTGCAAAGTCAATCCTAGAAGAAAAACTTGACAGATAACCAATTTTTCGGTCAATAGCGATATAATTTTTTTTATTTTTCTCTGCATAATTCTGCTGCCAACGGCTAATCGTATAAGTGAGTACAGAAGATAATATTAAAAATAAAATAATGGTGGGAGATAACAAGATTAATATTGTTCCATAAGAAAAAATTCCTAAAATATCAATGAATAAATTAAGAATGGAATAACAGATAACTTCTACAGCACACTGTCCAGAACAGGCGTCGTTCATAACTGTAGTATATTTCATATTAAAATCTTGAGTATCTATATTACAAAAATCTGTATATAATCTTTTCTGTACAATTTCATGCTGACACTCATTAGAAAAATAACATCGGCGCATATTCATACGGGAATTAGCAAATTGTCCTATTAAATTAACGAATAATAAGATACCAAAATATAAAAAAAGCACTATCAAAACAGATGTTATATTATTTTTTTGTTGTATCTGGTCAATTAATATTTTAGGAAACCAAGATTCTATAAGCGGAAAAAGAATAGACGCAGGAATGATAAGAAGAAACCATAAGAAATATTTATTATCCCATTTCCATATATTTTTTAAAGCATAATTCATATTTCCTGTAATAGATGCTATTTTCATAAAAATCCCCCTTCAACCATTAAATTTCAGAACAGTTAGTTCTAACTTTTTAAATTTTTCTTTATTTTTCCAGAATATTTAATTTTCATCATTTATCAATCCTCCAACATCATTTGTAAAAAATCATGTGCAGAACCATCAAATACATTACATTAGGTCGCTACGGCAAGGAACTATTCCAACGAAGCCGCGCTCTCGCTCCGTTCCAGACGTAGCGGTACTAAATTCGCAGCCCCTAACGGAACTGCTTATTAAGTACCAACGTCTTCCAAGGGGCTTCTTTTAGAATAGTTCCTTGCCTTCGCTAATTTCTGGCTATTCTACTTTTTGAAAAAAATTTCATGATAACTATATAAACTATAATGATTATTTTTTAATTTACACTATTTTTTGTCATTTATTTTAGCTATAAAAAATAGAAATGTATAGTGCAAATTCACATAACTTTAAATTACATCTGTCATTTTTTAAATATGTATTTTCTAAATTTTTCTAAATGGGTCATGGCTAGTTTATCACAGATGCTAATAGTGATGAAGTCTAGAATAGATAATGTGTTTTTCATTCTTTCAAAGCATTTACATTTTCAAACTTGTTAAAGTATCTCGATTTATAGTCTTGCAGAGGATAGCCTTGTTGTTGCATTTCTTTCACGGTTGTCCACATCTCTTCTTGTTTCTTTTGTTCTGCTCTACAAAAATTATAGACAAATCGACAACAACCAAAGGTCTTTTCTATGAGTTCTTTTTGCTTTTGATTAGGATATATTCTATATTTGTATGCCTTTAACATAAGATATTCCCCTCCTCCTCACTATCTTATGATATTCTATCATATAATACATCTTTACACAATATGAAACTTGTGTGATGATAGGATGAAAAGGCTTTTCCTTCTTATTGATTACAAGAGAAAAATTGCTATTTTTTAGATAAATTTTTCACCAGGATAACCGCATAAAATAAATATTTTATAAAAACAGATGATATATAAATATCTTTTTGTTGTCCAAAATAGTGTATTCTTGGTATAATCTTTAATAAAGACTATACCAGGAGGAAAGTTATGGCACGTAAATCAGGGAAAATAGGAGATATACAGGAAACACTAAAAGATTACAATATCAAGATAAAAGACATCACAGGGAATGATGTTTTTATCCGCTGCCTTTCAAAAGAAGCAGCAAAAGTACCAGATTACAGACACCAGTCTTATATAAAACATAAGCTCCAGGATATCCTTTCTATATGTATCCTTGGTTTCCTTGCAGACTGCAATGAATGGGAAGAGATAGCAGATTTTGCACAACAGAAAGAAAAATGGCTAAAAAAATACCTGGAACTTCCTAATGGCATACCATCTTCTGATACGATAAGGTTAGTGGCAGGAAACATTAATGCAGCATATTTTTACCAGTCTGTTGTACAATCACTGGAAAAACTGGTAAATGATATACACGCTGCTGTTACAGGACAGAGCCAGGAAAAAGAAATACTTTCAATGGATGGCAAAGAAAGCAGGGGTTCAAAAAGGATACAGGGGAGTGGTGTCATTATAAAACCATTACAGGCATTAAATTTATATTCATCAGAGTATGGTTTTTGTATAGGGCAGGAATTTATAAAAGAAAAAACAAATGAAATACCAGCAGGACCAGTCCTGCTTGGGAAAATGGATTTAAAAGGGAAAATTGTAACATGGGATGCACTTAATACCCAGAAAGAAACGGTGGAAGCAGTTATGCGTGGTAAGGGTGATTATGTGGCAGCATTAAAAGGAAACCATCCTTTGTTTTATAAAGAAGTGCAGGAATATTTTTCGGAAGAAACATTAGAAATACTGGAAAAAACAACAGGACATTATAAAAAAACGGTGGAAAAAGGACATGGTGGCATAGAAACAAGGGAATATTACCAGACAGATGAAACCGGATGGTATGAAGAGAAAAAGAAATGGAAAGGGTTGGCAACATTTGGCATGGTAAAAAAGAAACTGGAAAAGCCAGATGGGAAAATAATGGAAGAAAGAAGATATTACATAAGCAGCCTGCCAGTAGATGTAGGGCTGTTTTCAAAAGCAGCAAGGGGACACTGGGGAGTGGAAAACCAGCTCCACTGGCATCTAGACTTTACATTTAAAGATGATTACAATACAACAGCAGAAAAAACATGTGCCAAAAATATGCAGATGTTAAAAAAGATAGCACTGGCAGTACTGCGTATTGTACAGGGCTTATACGACCAGAGCCTTAAAAGGATAAGGAAAACAACAGCGAGAAACTGTGAAAAAGAACTTGAAAACATATTGTCAGCATTATCAGCAGATGCTATAAAGGCAGCATTATATAAAAAACTAAACTAAAAAAAACAGGTAATAAAAAACTTTTAGTGGTAATAACTTTTTATGCGGTTATCCTGATTTTTCACAGTTTTTTATTGTACTTCTTTATAAAATACTTTATAATAAAATATTATGTATATTATTAAGATATATAAACCACTCATATAGAAAGACCTAAAAAATAAGATCATAAAAAGTGCGAAAAATAAAGGAAAAACAAGTTTATAGTTGTTAAAGCCTATTATTTTATCCAATCTTTATCCAATCCAGAAAAATTTGTTAGTTTTTAAATTATTCCAAAACAAAAAATCGGATCATCTATAAAAGATAAAAAAGAAAAATTTTAACTTTTTCAGTCTTATAAACTGTCGATCATAGTTATAACTCGATCATATATGATAATAATTACTATCATGCTTCTTAAACTTGCTTATACTATAAACTAGCACAGGCGAGGGGGATGTCTATTCCAAAAGAAACCCCTTGGAAGACGTCGGCACTTAATGAGCAGTTCCGCGGGGAAGCGGAACTGCGAATTTAGTGTCCGTTACGTCTGGAACGGAGCGAAAGCGCGGTTTCGTTGGAATAGACATCCCCCTCGCCTGTGCGAACCTTACTCAAAAACCCTTATCCTTTAAAAAGAAACTTTTCTAAATAATAATTAAACTGATGAAAAAAATTAGATTTTTAGGATAAAATTACAAATAGAGGTAAATTTTATGAATCATGATAAATACACAAATATAAAAATCCATAACAACAAAGCATAAAATCTAATAAAATTCAACCAATAGAATCACAATATTAGAATAGAAAGGTAAATGAAAGTCATATGAAATATAATTTTTTTTCACGTTCTTTTTTAATCGTATTATCTATCACTTTTTTTCTCTCCCAAACTTTAACTCTGCTTGCAGATTCTGAAATCCCAATAACAGAAGATACTTCTCCTATTTCATCTTCTAACTCCATTATAGATTGGCCACAAGGTCCAGAAATTGGAAGTGGTTCTGCCATAGTGATAGAAGCAGAAACTGGTACAGTATTATATGATAAAAATATGCATGAAAAAAGCTATCCTGCGAGCATCACCAAAATATTAACTGCTCTGCTCGCCATAGAAAATTGTTCTTTAAATGAAATGGTCACTTTTTCTGACAATGCTGTTTTCTCTATTCCCAGAGATTCCAGCCATATCGCGATCACACCAAAAGAAGAACTGAGTGTGGAAAATTGCCTTTATGGTCTATTATTGGCATCTGCTAATGAAGTGGCAAATGCTTTAGGAGAACATGTTTCTGGTACTACAGATAAATTTGTGGAACTCATGAATGAGCGCGCGAAAGAATTAGGAGCTTTAAATACTCATTTTAATAATACAAATGGACTCCCTGATGAAAATCATTATACCACTTGTTATGATATGGCTATGATATCACGGGAAGCAGTTTTTAATGATACTTTTATTAAAATTGATTCTACCACTGCCTATGTGATTCCTCCTACCAATCTTCAACCAGAATCGCGTCCTGTGAACAGTTTTCATCCTTTGCTGATATCTGGAGATACACATTATGATGGCTGCTTTGGTGGAAAAACAGGTTATACAACAGTTGCTGGAAATACATTAGTGACCTTTGCAAAAAGAAATAATATGACTCTTATTTGTGTTGTTATGAAATCTGATGCACAAAGCGTATATACTGATTCTACCGCTTTATTAGACTATGGATTCGCCAATTTCCAAAAAATAAATATTGCGGAAAATGAAACCCGCTTTAAGTTTCAGAAACAAGGATTTTTTGATTCGGAGTATTCTATTTTTAAAAATATCTCTCCTCAGTTGAGTATCAATACAGATGGCATCATTATTTTGCCAATCGGAAAGGATTTTAGTTTAGCAGAAAGTTCTGTCAGTTTTATTGACAACAGTGGACGAAAGAATACAGGAGAATCTTACCCTTTTGCCACTGTCAATTATACCTATAATGGTCATTTTATCGGCAGTACTACATTAGATGTGCTTCCTGCTGCCCCTAATACATTTGCCTTTACTTCAAATAATGCTTCCAAGACAGATGAAACAGCTAAAAATCTTTCTTCTGCAACACAAAAAAGATATATTACAATCAATATCTGGTATATTTTCCTTTTTGTTCTTTTGATTTTTTCTATTGTATTTATTTTTTATCTTCTCATTCTTCTGAAACGTCGTCATACTCGCTATAGCCGTTATCATTTACCGCGCCGGGAGTTAAGAAATTTAGCGAGGAGGAGAAGAAAAAGGAGATTATCTTTTCCGAGAAGATGGCATTAAATGAGATGGATAAAGATTGTTTTAAAGATGAAAAAATGATTTGTGTTCTTTGTTAATTAATTTGCAAGTTTGCGATATATCGTTATCTGCAAACTTGCGATAAATAGTGTAATCTCATAAAAAATAATTGTTTGTCACATTTTTCTTAATTCTTGAAGCCTTTTTAATCTCCTCTTTCTTCGCATTTCCTCCTGTAAATGCTTTATTTTTTCTATTTCTTCTATTGTGGTGAGTTTTATTGTTTTTACTACAAATATCTTTCCATCTTCTGATTTTTTCATCCGAATTTTTCCTTTTAACCACCCATGTTCTTCACAAAACATAGTACAATAATAAATATGGCTATTATTAGAAAACCATCGGATTTTTTTCTTCAATGTCTTATTGCATAAATAACATCTGGTAGCAGTCACTGTTTTATCTTCCATCGCCTCTTCTTTTGTATCAAATTCTCTAGATACATATTTATAATAAGTTTCATATGTTAAATGAAGTTCTTCTAGTTTAGTTTTTGGGTTATGATAATAATCTACAGAAAAGTTTTTCTTTAACTTGTCCATATCCATAGTTTTTATAATTTCTACTGTATAATAAGTATCTGCATCTGCTCTATGAAATTCTTCTCCTTTTTCTAATTGTAAAAATTCTACCGCAGATTCTAGAGATATTCTGCTCTTTCCATCTAAAAACTGAATACTAAATAATTTTTGTATATCGAAATAAAACAGTGGTTTTTGTAATGTTTTTTCTACATCAAAATAATATATATTTCTTTGAAACTCAGTTAAATCCATAGAACCCCATGTAGCGAACTGATAGTCTTCTCCACACCATTCTAAAAATTCTTCTGCCACTATTTTAAATTCCCTTTCTTTTTCTAAGTCTTCCATTTCTAAATGAATAATTTCTTTTGTTTTAGGATGAATTTCTTGATAAATCGCAGGCTTTATTAAAGAATGATAGTTGCTGATTACTTGATATTTCTCATTTAACTTCATTGCTCCGATTTCAATAATCTCAAAGGGCAATCGTTTATTTTCCTTTTCTTTTCCCTCTGGGCATTGATTCCACTCCAAATCCAAAACAATATATTGCATTTTTATTATTCCTTTCTTGACTTTCTGGATAATTACCATTATAATATAAAAAGGATTTTTTGTGTTAAAATTTATGTTATGAATCCATAATTTTATCTGTTTTAAATACATTCTTTCACAAATTTTAAAGCAATATTCTTATACTTCTGTTAGTATGGAGAGATAGTTTTTTGAGAAAATCTGAAAATACTCATTTAAGAGGAAATAGATAATAAGTCAGATATAGATTTTGTTTTTATATATGTTTCCGTAGCTCAGTTGGATAAAGCGACCGCCTTTTAAGTGGTAGGTGTTCGATTGGCTAAGGTAACGTAAAATCAACAATTTCATAGCTGAATCACTTGCGTATTAGCAAATTTTTCATACAAGTCCTCGTAGCTCAGTTGGATAGAGCGATCGCCTCCTAAGCGA
>CANRVK010000020.1 GCA_947643285.1 uncultured Eubacteriaceae bacterium | reverse complement strand
CGCGAACCCTTACGGGTTTGCTTATTAAGTACCAACGTCTTCCAAGGGGCTTCTTATGGAATACTTCCTTGCCTACGCTAGGCTGTGGCGGTTCTACTTTTTGAATTTTGAAAAGGGAATGTTACGATAAGTTATGAAATTTAAGTGAGAAGATATAGGTTTCTCAATTATCTATATAAAGAATAACATATAAGTGAGGTTAATTATGAGTAGATTTACTTATCAAGGAACACAATTTTATATGGATGGAGAGCCATTCCGGATTTTATCTGGAGCTCTTCATTACTTTAGAGTAGTTCCAGAATATTGGGAAGACAGATTAAAAAAATTAAAGGCATGTGGTTTGAATACTGTGGAAACCTGTGTGGCATGGAATTTACATGAGCCTAAAGAAGGAGAATTTTGCTTTACTGGAATTGCAGATTTAGAGCGTTTTCTTCACACAGCAGAACAGTTGGGGCTTTATGTTATCCTGCGTCCCGGTCCTTATATCTGTACGGAATGGGATTTTGGAGGTCTGCCTTCTTGGCTGCTTTCTTATAAGGGGATACATTTACGCTGTAAAGATGAAATATTTTTAGAGAAGACAAGACATTATTTTGAAGCGATTTTTCCAATTATACGTCCACATTTGTTAGAGAATGGCGGAAAGGTAATCGCGATGCAGATTGAAAATGAGTATGGCAGTTATGGAGATGACAAAGAGTACTTAAAAGAACTGGAAAAGATGTATAAAGAGTTAGATATGAACTGTATGTTATTCACTTCAGATGGACCAGAGTATTTTATGCTGCGTGCTGGTACTCTGCCAGAATATCTTGCCACCGTGAATTTTGGAAGCAGACCAAAAGAAAGATTTCCTTATTTGGAAAATTTCCAGCCAGATAGACCTCTATTTTGCTGTGAGTTTTGGAATGGCTGGTTTGATCATTGGTATGAAGAGCATCATAGAGGAAATACAGAAGAAGTAGTAAAAGATTATAAAGAGATGTTGGAGATGGGTGCTTCTGTCAATTTCTATATGTTTCATGGAGGAACAAATTTTGGATTTTATAATGGTGCGAATTATCAAGAGGTATATGCGCCTACGATCACCAGTTATGACTATGATAGTTTGTTGAGTGAATGTGGAGATATGACAGAAAAGTATTATCTCATTCAAAAAATCAATAAAGAATTTTTCGGACTTCCTGAGATGGAACAAGTTTTTGACCTCCCTAAAAGAGCATATGGAGAAATACATTTAACAGAAAAAGCAGAGTTATTTAAAAATCTAAATAAAATTAGTGCTTCTGAACCACAGAAATCTTCTTATCCTCTTACAATGGAAGAATTAGGACAAGATTATGGATATTTAGTTTATGATACTGAAATAGAAGGACCATTTGAAGAGATGAAATTAGTGATAGAAGGGCTTCATGACAGAGCATATATCTATATAGATGGAGAACGAAAAGGTATACATGACCGAATGAATAGACAAAAAGATGAAATTAAGATAGGGCTTAAAAAAGGGGAAAAGAGAGAGTTGCGAATCTTAGTGGAAAATTTAGGACGTGTAAATTACGGAATCCATTTAAAAGATGAAAAAGGTATCTTAAAAGGGGTCAGGATTGGTCAGACTTATCATTATGGATATACCATGTATCCGATTGACTGCAGAAATTTAGAGCGTTTAGAATGGGAAAAGTTAGAGGAAAAGACAGAAGGACCAGTATTTTTAAAAGGAAAGTTTCAGATAGGAGAGGAAACACCATTAGAGGATACCTTTGTGCGTTTGAATGGATTTCATAAAGGGAATGTCTGGATAAATGGTTTCCATCTGGGAAGATACTGGAATGACGCAGGACCACAGAAAACACTCTATTTGCCAGCTCCTCTGCTGAAAAAAGGGGAAAATACGATAATGGTATTAGAATTAGAAGGATATGAAGATGCGAAAGTGAATTTGGTGGAGATGCAGGATTTAGGGTGATAGAGGGAATTTCTGGCTATAAAAAATAAAAGGAATAAGTGAAAGTGGGGAACATGAGAAACAAAGGTTCGCTATAGCAATAAATCTTCCAACGAAGCCGCGCTTTCGCTCCGTTCCAGACGTAACGGACACTAAATTCTCGGGCACGTAACCGTACCCGCTCATTAAGTGCCAACGTCTTCCAAGGGGCTTCTTTTGGAATGATTTATTGCCTCCGCTAGTTTGTTGTATAGGCTAGGATTAGCTAGTTTCTTTTACACCAGCAACTGCTATTTAGAATAATATGAACGATATATAAGATAATCAGTAATGTAGATATAAGAGTATTATATTTTTAAGTGAAAGGGATAACTCTATGGCTATGTCAGATTTATTTTTCACAGAGTAGAACAGCCTACTAATTAGCGGAGGCAAGGACGTATTCCGAAAGAAGCCCCTTGGAAGACGTCGGCACTTAATGAGCGGTGCGGCTACGCGCCGAGAATTTAGTGTCCGCTACGTCTGGAACGGAGCGAGAGCGTGGCTTCGTTGGAATACGTCCTTGCCGGAGCGAACCTCTTTGATATTAATGTGAATTAGGTTAATGGTAATATATTAAGTATTATAAATGAATATGATAAGGAAAATGGAATAGAAAAATGGGATATAAGTTAATTGGATATGTGAAATTAAGAGATTTAAAACAGATGCCTCCAGAAGATATAAAGGCGCTGGATGTGATGAATATTTCTTTCGGATATTTGAAAGAGGGAAAAGTAGGACTGAATGGGAGAGAAATCTATCAGGAAGATATTAAAAGGATAAAAGGCATAAATCCAGATGTTAAAATAGTTCTTTCTATAGGTGGATGGACTGCAGGAGGTTTTTCCACAGCGGTGAAAGATGATAAGGGAAGGGCGCTATTTGTGACTTCTGCATTAGAAACCATTAGAGAGTGGGATCTAGATGGGATCGATATTGATTGGGAATATCCTTGTATTGGAATAGCAGGGATCGACTGGGCAAAAGAGGATAAAGAGAATTTCACTTATTTAATGCAAGGGCTTCGAGAGGGAATGGATACATTAGAAAGTGAAAAAAGACATTATATTGTATCTATTGCTGCAGGAGGAGATGCTTATTTTACAAGATGTACACAGATGGATAAAGTAGCGAAGTATGTGGATTATGTGCAGCTTATGACATATGATTTGAGAGGCGGATTTAGTATTGTAACGGGACATCATACAGGATTATATAGTAATCCAGAGGATCTTTTTGAGAGCTGTACAGATAAGGCAGTAGAAAGCTTTTTACAGGCTGGTGTTCCCTGCCATAAAATTGTGATAGGAGCGGCATTTTATTCTAGACTTTGGAAGGGCGTGCCAGATAGGAATCATGGTCTGATGCAGGCTGCTACTTCTACAGGTGGGTATGGACCGGGATATGGGGATCTTATGGAGCGGTTTGAAAATAAAAATGGATACCAGCGTTATTGGGATGATGAAGCAAAAGCACCTTATTTATTTAATGGAGAAAATTTTATCAGTTATGATGATAAAGAATCTCTTTCTTGTAAGGCAGAGTATATAAAGGAAAAAGGGCTTTGTGGCATCATGTATTGGGAGTATTGTTTAGATACAAAGCGAGAATTGACACAATTTCTGAGAGAGAAATTAGCGTGAAAGGAGAAAATTTATGAAAAAAACTGAACCAAAAAAATTATTTTATTCGGGTTATGATGGAAGTAAGAATTATCGGATACCATCTCTTTTGACTACGACAGAAGGGACAGTGTTAGCAGTAGCAGATAAGAGAAATCAACATTCTTCTGATTATGGTGATATTGATACGATAATACGAAGAAGGGAAAAAGGAGAACAAGAATTTAGTGAAGGAACAGTAATTTTAAATTTGGCTAATAGCCATGTAGGCGATAATACATCTGCTTTTAATATTGATCCCTGTCTATTACAGGATAAAGAAACAAAAAGAATTTTTCTATTAATTGATATGTTTCCAGAATCTACAGGTATGTTTGGAAAGGTAGAAACTGGAAGTGGTTATACAAAAGTAGATGGGAAAGATTATCAATTATTGTATGATGAAGAAGGAAATTGTTATACTATAAGAGAAGAAGGAAAAGTTTATTCGGAAATAGGGGAAGATACAGGATTTTGTGTAAAAACTGCACAGGGTGAAAATGGTATAAAAACTCCTTATAGAGAGTTAGGAGAACTTTATAAAGAAGATGTTTATTATGGCAATGTTTATCTTATGACGGGAGAGAGAAAGGGAAAATTACACATTCTCTGCACAAATTATTTATGGCTGCTATATTCTGATGATGACGGAAAAACATGGTCTGCTCCAAAGGATATCACTCATATGGTAAAAAAAGATTGGATGAAGTTTTTAGGAGTAGGTCCGGGAGTCGGTTTGCAGCTTAAAAATGGAAATCTAATATTCCCTGTTTATCATACGAATGAAAATTTTGGAGTGAGCCAATGTACGGCTGTCCTTATCAGTGAAGACCATGGAGAAACATGGAAATTGGGAGAATCGCCGATTGTTTTGATGGGAGATGATCCGGCTGTTAAGAAATCAGGCGGACAACTTACAGAATCCCAAGTGATTCAGATTGCTAATGGAGAGTTAAAGCTTTTTATGAGAAATACATTTGAAAATAAAGTGTATGTAGCTACTAGCAGTAACGGAGGGGAAACGTGGGATAGCTGTGAACCTATCGATATTCCAGAATATTATTGCCAATTATCAGTTTTCAATTATCAGAAGGACGGAAAGGAATATGTTTTACTGCTGAATCCTTCTAGAGATGGAAGAATGGATGGGAAGATCTATAAAGGAGAAATTTCTCATGATGGAACTATTTTGTGGAAAGCAGAAAAGATGATGGCAGAAGGGCATTTTCAGTATTCATGTATCGCACAAAATATGGAAGGTAATTTTGAGGCATTATATGAGTTAGATGATGAAAACGGAATAATAGCATTATGGCATACAGAATTTACAGAAGATTTTATATCAGATGAGAGATGAATGAACGATTTATATAGAGTTTCTATAAAAAAACATGATCAGAATTCATAAATAATGGAAGAATAAAATTTACTTATAGTATAAAATAGCATGATTTATTTAATGCAGTTAGGAGGAATTATGCCAATTAAGTTATCTGAAAATGAGTTACATTATGATTTAAATATCTTTAATTTGCCTGTTAAATTACGAGAAGAGGAAGTTGACACTTTATTTATTGAAGGACTTATGCTGAGACGTATTAACAATGTAGCACCAGAAGTTATTTATTATTCCAGATTTTTACGTGTTGCTGTTATACATGCTTTATTAAATCATTATGAGCTTAGACCTATAGAACTTCTTGGGTATGTCAATAAATTGTCAGAGATAGATGTTGAATTGTCTGATGAGTTTATAAAAAATGTAGAAATACTTATACAGAAGATTGATGAGTATAAACCTGAACATGTGTTACATGACCATACTCACCATCGTTTGGCTCTATACTGCAAGGATAAAATACTCGTGCTAGACCATCGTGCATTTATTGAAATAGATGGTAATCCTGCTTATGTTATTTATATAGACAAGAAGCTAGAAGAAGAAGCTAAGAAAAATCATTATACTATTGATGTAATTGATACTCGTAGAATGTTATTGGTTACTAATGTTGATTATTGTGTTATTTAGTTATATGGCAGTTCATGAAAGATGCAAACATGATAAAAAAGGGAAAGGAAAAGCTGCTATATTTTTAGCAGCAGGGGGCTAAAAATTGAAATGAAAGCGGAAAAGCAAAAGGAAAAAATTGGAGAAGAAGGTCTAGAACATTTTGAGGAATATATCAAAACATATTCTCAAAATAGAGAACATCCAGGAAAGATTATTTTAAATTTTTATAAGGGAAACAAATGGAATATGTTTAAAGCTTGTTTGTTTCTGATAGCACAAAGATCACCTATTTGGGTATTGCCAATTGTGACAGCTAATATTATAAATATCGCAACTGACGGAAAAGAAGATGGCATGAGATCCATTATTATCAATTTGATGGTTGCTCTCATTTTTATCTGTCAGAATGCTCCATCCAATTATTTTGCTACAAAGTTTTATGCAAAGGTTAACCGCAGTATAGAAGGTTCTTTACGAAATGCATTAGTCAGAAAGTTACAACATTTATCTATTATGTTTCATAAAGAAATGCAGTCTGGGCGGTTGCAGTCTAAGATTATGCGTGATGTTGAGAATGTACAGGATCTATTGACACAAATATTTAAAACCTTACTTTTTTTTGTTATGGATATGTCTGTAGCCGTTACAATAACATTAATGAATAGCCCAACGGTTTTTATTTTCTTTTTAGTAATGGCTCCGTTCGCAGTACTTTTGGTTTATGCATTTAGTAAACCTGTATCTAACAGAAATAAGGAATTTAGAAGAGAAATGGAGCAGACTCAGGGAGCAGTGGCAGAGATGTTAGAAATGATACCTGTCACAAGAGCACATGGATTACAAGAAATAGAAATTAAGAAAATGAATAAACATCTAAATCAAATTGTAAATCGCGGATACCAGTTAGATTTAGTAAATGCTTTATTTGGTTCAGTGAGCTGGGTGATGTTTCAGGCATTTCAAGTGATTTGTTTAGCCTTTACTGGAGTTTTAGCATGTAAAGGAAAAATATCAGTGGGAGAAGTGATTTTATATCAAAATTATTTCTCTCAGATTGTAGGTCAAGTTTCTACTTTAATTAATATCTATCCTCAGATATGCAGAGGAATAGAATCGGTAAATTCGATTGGAGATATTTTGGCAGAAACAAAAGTGGAGGATAATAATTCTATTGTGCCACTTGAAGAATTAAAAGGAAGCGTGGAATTTTGTAATGTAGATTTTAAGTATCCAGATGGAGAGAAATTGATACTAGATGATTTTAATTTAAAAGTGAATCCCGGAGAGAGTATTGCTTTTGTTGGCGAATCAGGAGCAGGAAAATCGACAATACTCAATCTTTTAATAGGATTTATTCCGCCTGTCAGTGGAAAGATTTTAATTGATAGAATTAATATGGTGAATTTGGATATTAATGAATATCGTAGACAGATAGCAGTAGTACCTCAAAATACAATTTTATTTTCTGGAACGATTCGAGAAAATATTACATATGGATTAGAGGGGATAACAGAAGAAGAGATTAATCGTGTGATTGAACAGGTAGGATTAGATGATATGATAAAAGGAATGCCAAATGGTCTGGATACTCAGTTAGGGGAGCATGGAGATAAGCTCTCAGGAGGACAGAAACAAAGAATTTCTATTGCGCGCGCACTGGTAAGAAAACCTAAAATTATTATCTTTGATGAGGCGACCTCTGCTTTGGATTCTGCATCAGAAAAGAAAGTGCAGGAAGCAACTAATAATATGATGAAAAACTGTACCACATTTCTTGTAGCTCATCGGCTTTCTACGATCAAAAATGCGGATAGAATCGCTGTGATGGAAAATGGAAAGATTATAGAGATAGGCAATTATGAGGAATTGATGGCAAAAAAAGGAGCTTTTTATAAGCTTCAAACATTACAGAGTTAAGAGATAAAGTTCCGCTCAACCAAGAGTATATTCCAACGAAACCGCGCTCTCGCTCCGTTCCAGACGTAGCGGTACTAAATTCGCCGAACCCAGAGGGTTCGCTCATTAAGTGCCGACGTCTTCCAAGGGGTTTCTTTCGGAATATATTCTTGGTCGAGCTAGTTTGTTGGCTGGTTTTGAGGAAGAGTAAGTTGTGTGTAGGTTTATGTTTGAGTTGATATTTTAAGTTTTTTCATATTTAGTCTGTTTCTAATTGTTTTATCTTTAACAGGATATATTTTTTCTACTGGCAGATTTTTAGAATCCAATTTTCCGTTTTTTCTCTGTTCGTTCCATTTTCTCACAAGTGGAGTGAAATCTGTTATACTATAGATGCTTGTATCTAGAAAATCTCTCAATGTTCTTCCTTTCAATCCAATTTGAATGGCGGCACGGTTGATAGCACTTCCGTTTATGTTTCTATCAGAGTCCCATTGACAATATACAGTAGTTTCATTAAATGCTTTTTCCCATTGTAAGCCAGTGTAGCTTGTAGAATCTGGAGAAGTTAAAACTGCTTTTTCTAATAACTCATTAAATTTTGTCTGATATATGTCTAAAGCTAAAATACATTCCTGATTTTTTTTCGTTCCCCAATTAGAACGATACATTAGCCATAGAAAGGATGGTTTTATCCATGTCATACGATTTATATTGAAATTTTCTCCAAATGTTTGTAATGCAATCGCTTCTTTGGCGATGATAGGATTATATGCTTGATAAACTCGAATACACTGTTTATCATATTGTGCAAATACTTCTTTTACATATTCCATTTTATATATTCATCTCCTATATTCACTAATTCCGATTTATTGTTTTGATTTTATCATGAGTATTATAGAAATTCAAGAAATAGTAGTAAGATGTTGGTTGTAATTTATATGAAAAAGAATATTTTGCATTATGATATTTGAATATAAAAAGTGAGTATTGAAACTGTAATTTTATCTATAAAGTAAAGTATTTACAATAAATGCGAAGGGAGTGATTCCTGCTCGTAGAACGGTGATAAACTAGCTTAAGGCGAGCACCTATTCCAAAAGAAGCCCCTTGGAAGACGTTGGTACTTAATAAGCAGTTTCGCGATAAGCGAGGCTGCGAATTTAGTACCGTTACGTCTGGAACGGAGCGGGAGCGCGGCTTCGCCTAAATAGGTGCTCGCCTTAAGCGAACCTTTGAACCTTTGGAACTTTGGATTCGTGAATCATAAAAAGTTAAGAAGTTTGAAATGAAATACTTTAAAAAAAGACTGTAATTTCATAAAAACATATGGTATAATAATAAAATCTATGAGGAAAAACGGTGATAGAAGTGTGAAGCAGTGAGGAGAGAGAAACATGCTTAATGAAGATAAGGTCAGATTAATGACTAAGATGGCGATTTATGAAAAAAGACATGGGAAAGAGAACATGAAGATGACAGAGTATTTTCGGGGAGATTATGTGAGCTGGAATGCGGTTAAAACTGTAATAGCAGTGACGATTGCATATGTGTTAGTGGTAGCGGCTTGGGTGCTTTACCACTTAGAGGAACTCATAGAAAATGTATATACTATGGATGTTGTCGGCTTATTAAAGAAAATAGGGGTAAATTATATTATTATATTAGGCATTTATGTGGTAATAGCTTATATCATTTATAATGTGAAATATTCTAAAGCGATGAATAGTTTAAAACATTATCGTACTAATTTGAAAAAGGCAAAACAGATGGATACAGAGGATGTGAAAGGCAGGGGATTTTAAAGATCATGATGGTGATACTGGAAATAAAAGAGAGATTAAAGAAGTTTTATGGAAAATTTGATATTTATATTTTAGCAATAGTGAAATTTTTAGGAGCTTTTATCGCTATATCGTTGATTAATGCGAATATTGGATATATGGAGAAATTAAAAGAATCTGTGCTTGTTTTATTGGTTTCCCTGCTTTGTTCTATTTTACCGATAGGAGGAATGGTATTTATCTGTGCTGGTTTTGTACTCGCGCATTTTTATACGATATCTTTAGAATTAGCAGCTATTACATTAGTTTTATTTTTGCTGATGTTTTGTCTGTATATCCGCTTTGACACTTCTGACTGTTATATTATTTTGCTCACACCTATTTTATTTTGGCTTAAGATACCATATTTAGTGCCTCTTTTGGTGGGAATGACAGGAGGAATCACTTCTATTGTGCCAGTGGGAATGGGAGTGATCGGATATTATTTATTAAATTATGCGAAGGAAAATGCAACCGTGCTCACAAATTCTACTACAGAAGATATATTGAAAAAGTTCACTTTAATTATAGATGGGCTAATTCAGAATAAGCTGATGATGTTGACAGTAGTAGTGTTTGCGCTTGTCACAATTGTGGTTTATTTAATTAAAAAGTTATCCGTGGACTATTCTTTTATGATAGCGATTGGAGTGGGAGCAATATTGAATATTTCGTTATTATTATTAGGAGATTTCAGTTTGGATATTACAGCGGCTGTGGGAGAAATTATTATAGGAAGCTTGGTTTCTGCAGCCATTATGTTAGCACTTCAGTTTTTTATTTTTTCTGTCGATTATACAAGAACAGAACATGTGCAGTTTGAAGATGATGATTATATTTATTATGTGAAAGCTGTTCCAAAGATGAGCGTGACAACTCAAGAGATTAATGTGAAAAAAATTAATGCACAAAAGGCAAAGAAGAGTACACAACGCAGATAAAGGGAAGAAGGAAAATGGGGAAGGATGTGAAAGGAATGGAGGCAATATGGGGAACGATATCGGAATATGTAAGTAAGATATCTAGACTTCCCAGCATCAGATTAACAGATATTGTGGAGATTATTATTATAGCTATTTTAATTTACCACATTATGGTCTGGATTAAGAGAACAAAAGCGTGGATTTTAGTAAAAGGTCTTGTTGTATTATTAGGTTTTACTCTTATCGCGGTTTTGTTTGAGATGAATACCATTATTTGGCTGGCAGAAAAGACATTGGGGCTTGGTGCTACTGCGATTATTATTGTATTTCAGCCAGAACTCAGAAAAGCGTTAGAGCAGATTGGAAGAAAAAACATCATTACTGGTATCATTCCCTTTGATGAAAGCAAAAATACAAAAGAACGATTTAGTGATAAAACGGTTGCAGAACTCACAAAAGCGGCTTTTGCTTTGGGGAAGACAAAAACAGGTGCACTGATTGTGATGGAACAGCAAGATATTTTAACAGATTATGAAAATACGGGGATTCCGTTGGATGCAGTGATAAGCAGTCAGTTATTGATTAATATTTTTGAACATAATACGCCTTTACATGATGGAGCGATTATCATTCGAGGGGATAGGATTGTTTCTGCTACTTGTTATTTACCACTTTCTGATAATATGGAGATAAGCAAGGACTTAGGTACAAGGCATCGGGCTGGATTAGGTGTCAGTGAAGTGACAGATTCGATGACGATTATTGTTTCTGAGGAAACAGGGAATGTTTCTATCGCTATGGGTGGAAGGCTGCTTCGAGATATCGATGCAGAAAATTTGAGAGAAAAATTGATTATACTGCAAAATAAGACGATTGAGGAAAAGAAAGTTAAGTTATGGAAGGGAAGGCGAAAGGATGAAAAATAAATTGACATATAATTGGCATTTAAAGTTGTTGTCTATCCTTATGGCTTTTGTTTTATGGCTTGTGGTCGTCAATATGAATAACCCTGATGTCACGAAAAAATTTTATAATATTCCGATTGAAATTTTAAATGAAGATAAAATCACCAGTCTAGGAGAAGGGCAAGTATACCAAGTAGATTATCCTACGAATAGAAAGGCAATCGCTACATTTAAAGGAGCGAGGTCTATCATCGATAATATGAGTGTGGGAAATATTAAGGCTACAGTGGATTTTAGTGATGTTTCTTCTGTAGGAGCGGTCAAAATAAATTTTACTGTGCCAGATGGAGTGACATTAGTGGATGCGACAACAGAAAATATGAGAATTAGTGTAGAACCACTGGAATTAAAAACATTTTCTGTACAGTTTCAGGCATCAGGAACGCCTGCAGATGGTTTTGTATTGGGGACAGTGAATGTTTCTCCTAATGTGGTGAAGATAAAAGCGCCAAAGTCTATTTTGGAGAATATAAAACAGGTGATAGTAGAAGCGGATGTAGATGGACTATCCACAAATCTCACAAATGTTTCTTCAAAAATTAAAATTTTAGATGGAAATGGATCGCTCGTTTCTTATGGAGAAAATACCAATGTTACGGTCAGCGCTTCCAATATTTTGATTAATGCGCCGATGTTAATGACCAAAGAAGTGCCGATTTCGATGAAGGTGACAGGAAGTCCAGTAGAAAATTATCGCTATACGGGAATGAATTATACTCCTAATGTAGTGACAATTAAAGGCACGAAAGCATTGATAGAGCAAACAACTTCTATTGATATTCCAGCAGATGCAGGGATTTTGAGCTTAGATGGGATTACAGAAAGTAAGGAAGTTGTGGTAGACATTACTCCTTATTTGCCAGAAGGAATTTATTTATTAGATGAAAGTCAAAGATATATTACAGTGAATTTATATATAGAGCCATTATATACAAAAACGATTGAAATTCCGGGTTCTTCTTTAACAGTGGAAAATAGACCAGCGAATATGGTGATATCATATGATACAACAAAAAATATCAGTATAGATATGTATGGATTAAAAGGAGATTTAGAACAGATCAGTCTGGAAAATTTGCAGCCATCTATAGATTTGAGAGGATTAGGAACAGGAGTACACAGTTGTTTGATTAAGGTGAATCTCTCTAATGGGATAAGATTATTGAATAAGCCAGTGATAAATGTCACGATAACAGAGAGAGAAGCAGAAACAACAACTCCAGCAGAAACACAATCGCAGGGTTCTTCAGAAACCAGTTCGACAGAAGAAAGCACTGCTAATATGGGAATGGAAACTAGCGGTGAATCTGTTCCAGTCGCTGCAGAACCAATAGATCCAAGTACAAATAATCCAGTACAATAGAGTGTGACTTTAAAAATTTAGATATAGAAGAACTCGGATGAAATCGTTATATATTATTGTTTGAAGAGATAGATGTTACTTTTTTGATAAGGGGGTGGATGGAATAGCCACTACATACGCTTTTTATTGCAATGCAAAAAAACATTTGGTATAATTTAAAAAAGCGTTGGGAGGAATAAAATATTCTTGGAGGTGTATAATGGTAAAAGAAAAAGTAATCATTAAAAATCCTACTGGTCTGCATTTAAGACCTGCTGGCATATTATGTAAAGAGGCGATAAAATTTAAGTCTATGATTCACTTTCAGGCTAAAGATAATACAGCAAATGCAAAAAGTGTATTAAGTGTGTTGGGAGCTTGTGTTAAGTGTGGAGACCAAATTGAATTTATCTGTGAGGGAGAAGATGAAGAAGAAGCGTTAAAAGCGCTAGTGAATTGTGTCAATGCAGGATTGGGAGAATAAAATAAGAGGGAGAAAGATAGAAAAGGATACTCAAAAGATGTAGTAGTCTTAGGGGTATCTTTTCTTGATGTATATTGAAAAGATACTCATATAATCTTTCTTTAAAGGAAGGATAAATTTAAAAGGTAGTATAAGAATGGAGGAATAGTAGATATGGGTAAATATTTTGGAACAGATGGATTTCGCGGAGAAGCAAATGTGAATTTGACAGTAGAACACGCTTATAAAGTGGGGCGTTTTTTAGGATGGTTTTATGGAAAAAAACATAGAGCGAAAATTGTGATTGGAAAAGATACTAGAAGAAGCAGTTATATGTTTGAATATTCTCTGGTAGCAGGACTCACTGCTTCTGGAGCAGATGTATATCTATTGCATGTGACAACAACTCCTAGTGTTTCTTATGTGGTGAGAAGTGAGGAATTTGACTGTGGAATCATGATTTCAGCCAGCCATAACCCATTTTATGATAATGGAATTAAGGTGATTAATGGAGAAGGACAGAAGTTAGAGGCAGAAATAGAGGCGCAGATAGAGGATTATATTGATGGAAAGATAGAAGAGATTCCATTTGCGAAAAGAGAGAAGATAGGAAAGACTACAGATTATGCGGCTGGAAGGAATCGCTATATTGGTTATTTAATTTCTATCGCCACGCGATCTTTTAAAGATAAAAAAGTGGGATTGGATTGTGCAAATGGAAGCGCTTCTGCTATCGCAAAAAATGTGTTTGATGCGTTAGGTGCGAAAACATTTGTTATCCATCAAGAGCCAGATGGAATGAATATCAATAAAGATTGTGGTTCTACCCATATAGAACAGCTTCAGAAATTTGTACTTGAGAATGGATTAGATGTCGGATTCGCTTATGATGGAGATGCCGACAGATGTATGGCTGTAGATGAACATGGCAATATTGTAGATGGAGATTTAATTTTATATGTATGCGGAAAGTATTTAAAAAGTCAGGGACAACTGCCTGGAAATACTGTGGTGACTACGGTTATGTCTAATATGGGACTCTATGAGGCATTTGATAAAGAAGGCATTTGCTATGAAAAGACAGCGGTAGGAGATAAATATGTGGCAGAAAATATGAGAGCCAATGGTTATGGATTAGGAGGAGAGGAATCTGGTCATATTATATTTAGTAAACATGCCGTGACAGGAGATGGAATTTTGACCTCTCTAAAAGTGATGGAAGCGATATTAGAACAGAAAGAAACGCTTGGAAATCTAATAAAACCAGTCCATATTTTCCCGAAATTATTAGTAAATGTGAGGGTGAAAAATAAAGAAGAAGTGCTTCAAAATGAAGAGATTAAAAATGCTGTGAAAAAAGCAGAAGAAGAGATGGGAAAAGAGGGAAGAATGTTATTCCGTGCCAGTGGAACAGAGCCTTTAATCCGTGTTATGGCAGAGGCTAAAACAGAAGAAATGTGTAAAAAGTATGTGGACTTAGTGGTAAATATGATAAAAGAAAAAGGGTTTGAAGAAAATTAGAAATAATAGATTCTATATAGGATCTAGAGAGAAGATGAATGAGGAAGAACTTTTATGATAGATGTTATTGTGCCTGTATATAAGCCAGATAAACGGTTTTATGATCTGATTTCTATGTTAAAAAGGCAAAAAATACAGGCAAAACATTATATTTTTATTAATACAGAGAGAAGATTCTGGAAAGAAGAATTTCTGCAAGGGATAGAAAATGCAGAAGTATATCATATCACAAAAGAAGAATTTGATCATGGAAAAACAAGGCGTATGGGAGCTGAGCTTTCAACAGCTCCTATTATGATTTTTATGACTCAAGATGCAGTGCCAGCAGACGAGATGGTATTTACACATCTAGTAGATTCCTTTTCTGATCCACAGATAGCAGTTTCTTATGCCAGACAGCTCCCAAATAAAGATTGTAAAATGATAGAGCGTTTTACGAGAGGATTTAATTATCCTAAAGAGAGCAGAATAAAGACAAAGAAGGATTTGAAGGAGATGGGAATTAAAACTTATTTTTGTTCCAATGTCTGTGCTGCTTATCGAAAAGAAGATTATATCAAACTTGGGGGATTTGTAGAAAAGACTATTTTTAATGAAGATATGTTATTTGCGGCGAAAGCGATTGAAGCAGGAAAAGCAGTCGCTTATGTGGCAGAAGCACAGGTATATCATTCTCATAATGAAAAAGTGATTCCACTTTTTCGGCGAAATTTTGATTTGGCTGTGTCACAACAGCAGTATAGAGAAGTATTTGAAGGGATAAGTTCTGAATCAGAGGGCATAAAGTTAGTGAAAAAAACGGCTGCTCATCTTTTAAAAGAAAAAAAATGGTATTTGATTCCTAAGTTAGTGATAAATAGTGGTGCAAAATATCTGGGGTATCAGATGGGAAAACATTATGAAAGACTGCCGCAAAAGATTGTTCTTTGTTGTACATCAAATAGAGAATACTGGAGGAATTATGGAAAGAACACAAGAAGAATATAAAAAGTATGTGAGCATTTTAAAAGAAGAATTATTACCTGCGATGGGCTGTACAGAACCTATTGCAATCGCTTACGCGGCTGCCAAGGCGAGAGAATTATTAGGACAGCTTCCAGAGAAAATAAAAGTTTTTGTGAGTGGCAATATTATTAAAAATGTGAAAAGTGTAGTTGTGCCAAATACAGGTGGATTGAGAGGAATAGAAGCGGCAGCAGCGGCTGGGGCAGTGGCAGGAGATGCAAAGAGAGAACTAGAAGTGATTTCTGGTGTGACGGAAGAAGAGAAAAAAAAGATAAAGGAATATTTGGAAAGTAATCCTATTATAGTGGAATTAGCGGATAGTTCTTATATTTTTGATATACAGATTATGGCATATGGGGGAAAACATAGTTCTTGTGTGCGCATTTTGGATTATCATACTAATATTGTGCTTTTAAAAAAAGATGAGGATATTTTGCTGAAAAGAGATATGAAAGGTGCGATAAAACAGAGCTTGACAGACAGAGAGTTTATGAGTGTAGATGGAATTATAGAGTTTGCAGATTCTGTCATAATAGAAGATGTGAAAGAAACATTAGACCGCCAGATCGCTTTTAATTGTGCGATAGCAGAAGAAGGGATAAAAGGGGATTATGGAGCGAATATTGGGAAAGTTTTATTAAAAGAATATGGAGAAGATATTAAAACACGGGCGAAGGCAAAAGCGGCAGCAGGATCAGATGCGAGAATGAATGGATGCAGTTTACCAGTAGTGATTAATTCTGGGAGCGGAAATCAGGGGATTACGGTATCTGTTCCGGTGATTGAATATGCGAAGGAATTAGGTGTTTCACAGGACAAGTTATATCGTGCGTTGGTAGTTTCTAATTTAATCGCAATTCATCAAAAAACGGGGATAGGAAGACTGTCAGCCTATTGTGGAGCAGTGAGCGCTGGATGTGGAAGCGGAGCAGGAATCGCTTATTTATATGGGGGAGGATTGGTGGAAATTTCCCATACCATTGTAAATTCCTTGGCGGTTGTGTCTGGAATCATTTGTGATGGAGCGAAGGCTTCTTGTGCGGCAAAGATTGCTTCTGCTGTGGATGCAGGCATATTAGGGTATTATATGTTTGTAAATGGGCAGGAATTTAAAGGGGGAGATGGAATTGTGACAAAAGGGGTGGAGAATACCATACATAATGTGGGAGTGTTGGCAAAAGATGGAATGAAGGAAACGGATAAGGAGATACTAAAGATTATGATGGAAGGGTGTTAAAGGGAGGTTTATAAAATTTTATAGGTGATTGCGAAAAATAAAAATAAATCGGTATCGTTTTATTTACTGGGGAGGCGAAAGGGGACGCTGCGGCAAGGAAGTATTCCAACGAAGCCGCGCTTTCGCTCCGTTCCAGACGTAGCATATTAAATTTTCTGAACCCAATGGGTTCACCGACGTCTTCCAAGGGGCTTCTTATGGAATACTTCCTTGCCTTCGCTAATTTGTTGGCTGTTCTACTTTTGGAAAAGTGAATCTTACGGTAAGCTGTGAAATCTGAGTGAGGAGGTATGTAAAAGCAATTTAAGTGCCAACGTTTTTCAAGAGGCTTCTTTTGGAATAGTCCTTTGCCATAAGATAGTTTTTGTGCTTCAAATACTATAATTGCATTATAATTGATGAAGAAAAATTTTACCAAAACTTTAAAAAAAATAAAATGGTTGCGCTTAAAAAGAAAAGATGTTATAATTTTATGTTATAAATAAGAAAAGCAAGAATATGAGAAAGAGGTTAAAGGTATGGGGTTAATATAGATAAAAGTATTTTGTTTATTTTGAAAAGATACAGCGTGATTTACCGACTCTGCAAGGTATAGGTTAGTAAAATCGAAATTGCGCAGAATGTTAAAAAATAGGAGGAGTAATTATGCTGAATTATCAAAGATATAAAAGAGTGCCAGTAGTGAATATGCCAGAGAGAGAATGGCCAAATAGAGAAATCGAGAAAGCGCCTGTCTGGTGCAGTGTAGATTTAAGAGATGGAAATCAGGCTTTGGTAGAGCCTATGGTGGTAGAAGAGAAGATTGAAATGTTCAATCTGTTGGTGAAATTAGGCTTTAAGGAGATTGAAATAGGATTTCCTTCTGCCTCTCAGATAGAATATGATTTCTTAAGACAATTAGTGGAGAGAAAATTAATACCAGATGATGTGACCGTGCAGGTATTGGTTCAGTGCAGGGAACATTTAATTAAAAGGACATTTGAATCCTTGCAGGGAATAAAAAGGGCGATTGTACATATTTATAATTCCACTTCTACTCTGCAAAGAGATGTTGTGTTCCATATGAATAAAGAAGAAATTAAGAAAATCGCAACAGATGGAACGGAATTAGTAAAGAAATATGCAAAAGATTTTGATGGAGAAATCATATTGGAATATTCTCCAGAGAGTTTCACAGGAACAGAGTTAGACTATGCATTAGAAGTGTGCAGCGCAGTACAGGATATTTGGCAGCCGACAAAAGAGAATAAAATTATTTTCAATCTGCCGTCTACCGTGGAGATGACGACCCCCAATGTATATGCAGACCAGATTGAATGGATGAATAAGCACTTTAAAGATAGAGAAACTATTATTTTGAGTATTCACCCTCATAATGACAGAGGAACAAGTGTAGCCGCTTCGGAATTAGCTTTATTAGCTGGTGCAGATAGAATAGAAGGAACTTTATTTGGAAACGGAGAGAGAACAGGAAATGTGGATATACTCAATATCGCATATAATATGTTCTCTCAAGGCATTAATCCTAATCTGGAATTAGAGCATATCAATGAAATTATAGAGGTATATGAAAGATGCTGTAAGATTCCAGTGCATATCCGCCATCCATATGCTGGAAAATTAGTGTTTACTGCCTTTTCAGGCTCTCATCAGGATGCGATTAATAAAGGCGTAAAGGCGATGAAGGAGAGAAACAGCGAGGTTTGGGAAATTCCTTATCTGCCAATAGATCCGAAAGATATCGGAAGAGAGTATGAACCGATTGTCCGAATCAACAGCCAATCTGGAAAGGGCGGCGTAGCATTTGTGATGGATACTTATTTCGGATTTAAACTTCCAAAAGGAATGCACAAAGAATTTGCTGATGTGATACAAAAAATAGCAGAAAGACAAGGAGAAGTTGCGCCAGAGCAGATTATGGAGAACTTCCGACAAGAATATTTAAACAAAAAAGAGCCATATCATTTACTGAGATGTAAATTCTCTGATATCAATGATAAAGATCCTCATGTGACATTAGAATTTGAGAAAAATGGAGTATCTGGAAAACAAGAAGCAGAGGGAAATGGACCAATCGATGCAGTAAAAAATGTTTTGATAGCAGAAACCGGAAAAGAATTTAAGATATTAGATTATTCTGAACATGCTTTAGAAGCTGGTTCTAAAGCACAGGCAGCAGCGTATATTCATTTGTTAGATGTAAAAACAGGAAATACCACATATGGAGTAGGTGTAAGTTCCAATATTACAAGAGCATCGATTCGAGCTTTATTTTGTGCAGTAAATAGATTGCTATAATGAGCGTTGAAAAAATATATATGATTTAACATAAAAAGAGTATTTTGATAGATAGAACTATTACAAGAAGAGTATTTTGTATAATTTTTGTAATAGTTCTATTTTATTGTGAAAAAGTTTTTTTGATTATTCAGAATGGGAAGAAGATTTGGAAAGGTATGAAAAGGTTAGAAGAACATTTTGATAAAAGGTTCGCACAGGGAAGAAAGTATTCCAACGAAGCCGCGCTTTCGCTCCGTTCCAGACGTAATGGGCGCTAAATTCGCAGCCCCTGACAGGACTGCTCATTAAGCGCCAACGTCTTCCAAG
>CANRVK010000019.1 GCA_947643285.1 uncultured Eubacteriaceae bacterium | reverse complement strand
TTTTCTGTATAAAAAAAATAAGAAACTTATCATAAGCATAAAAATGCAAGTCAAGTATCTATGTAATTTATATTCTTCAAAAGAAAATTTTTCTGCAATATCAGAAATTTGATATACTCGTACAGAGTAATTTCCTATCATAAGCATCATCTGTGCCGTTGAAAAAAGCAGAGAAAACTCTCCCGAAGTTTCAAGACTAAATAATCTTGTAACTAAAATCGTAAAGATAGGAAAAGAAGCAGAAAAGGCAATACTTCCTAGCATATTCCAAATAAAATCTTTTCTTAATTTTTTCTTATTCAACTTCATTACATTTTTCATCTTTAACCGCTTCTACTAATGTATCTACTATTCCTAATGCATTTTTATCTAAATGTGGATTATATTTTCTTAAATATGGTTCTCCTAGTACAATTCTTTTCTTTGCCGTTCGAAATGATAAGATACTAGAAGAAACCATTGTTAGAACTATGTGATATTTTAAGCTTTTACAACAATTTAAAACTTCTGCACTTACTACAGAATTAATAATTATAGCATTAGGAAATATCTGTTCATATTTTATACTATCTCTTGGATGTGCTTTTATCATAAGCGTTAAGGAAGAATCCATATACTCTTGTACTGCATCTAAATAACATTGAATTTGTTCCTTTTCCGAATTTAAAATTTTATCCTCATATAATGGATTGGTTAAGAGTAAATTGACTTCCTTCTCAAACTTATCTGGCAGATGATATGCTTTTGCATATACTTGATATAATTTATCTTTCTGTTCCTCTGATAAGTTTTCTTCCAGTTCCTTTATATTACATTCTCTTATTTTCTTCTTTTTAATATAGCTTACTAAATTTTCTGCACAATCAACCTCAACAGCTTTTACATATTTTGACATTCCACTATAAGCAACAATTAAGTTAAGCCTGTCCAATAAAACTGTAATCCAAACAGCAATAATATGAAATGGTATTTTTATCGTAAAGTTTCCTCTCGCATGTTCACTTGTTATATAATAGATTTTCTCACTATTTAGTTTAAAGTTCATCGTAGATACTCCATCATTTGCTAATATTTCATCATACTTTTTAAAATCAAGTCCTTTAGGTTTTTTTTCTTTTTTAGCAAACTTTTGGTATAAAAAATATCGTTTTAATTTTTTCGGCCAACTAAAAAGAATTTTAGGAAATTTAATATAATCCGTTAAATTCTCATTTTCAATATATTTCTGATATAATTTGTCATCATAATAATAAACTTTATGAAATATGCCACTTTCCCTAAGAGGTTTATATAATGCTTCCATTTCTGATATATGATTCGAGAGCACAATATCATACTCTACCTTTACATCTGTTTCATTTAATGCTTTTAGTAGAGCTTTATATAATATATAAGGTCTTTCACATAAAATTAATTTTTTCATTGTTTACTCCTTCACATATTCTATTACTTGATTCATTGCTCTTACCACTTCTTCTCCTAATTCTCCACTTAATTCAAAGCACTTTTCTTTCTTTAAGATTGCTTCTGCATATCTTTCTAAACACTTATCATGTCCAAATAATAATTTTCCTCTTACCATGGCTAACCCATTTTTTACAAATCCTTTCCAAAATTGAAAGAAAAATGAAACGGAAGTCCTTAACACATCTTTTGCATAATGTTGATTATCATTTTTTAATAAAATAAGAATATCTTTAAAATAATCATAAATGGCAATTTTCTTCTCTCCGATCAAGATGAACCCCCATTCACATATCGGAGAATTAAAATTCATATACATTTGTACTGGTATATGACCTGCTAACATCTGTACTTCTAAAAATCTAGGAGTTGCATCGTCCTTATGATTAAACTGGGCATGTGCATTTAATACTTTTAGTTCGCCACCAAATCTTCTTGCCCCATAAAAAAAATGAGCTGCTTCATCATAATATAAGCCTAAAGGTAATTCATTATACCAAACGGGAAGCCTTCTATTTCTATTAGTAAGTTGCAATTCTAAGATGGACTTTATATTCCCTAATTCATTGTTATCATAGATTTTTTTTAGTTGAATCATTCCATTAGAAAATTGAAAAGAATGCATAATATATAATATACAATTTTTTTCTTTTGCTAATCTATTTACTTCTTCACATTCTTTCTCTTCCATCATCATTGGTTTTTCTACTAAAACATGCTTCTTTAATAATAAACATGCTTTTACTAATGGATAATGTTGTTTCGGCGGTGTGCCAATAATAACAGCATCTACTTGATTAAACCAATTACATTCTTTTAACTGTTGAAGATATTCTTTATTTTTATCTAAACAATATTTTCTTTTTATAAATTTATATTTTTTTTGAGTTCGTACTATCTTTTTTGTTTCATCACTCACTACCCCTACTATCTCAAATAAGTCTTTATGAAGTAATAATCCTGGTATATGCCTAGTATTAGAAATATTTCCCGCTCCAATAATAGCAACTTGAATCTTCCTCATTTTTATTTTTCCTCCTCCTTTTCACTTATCTATCTTCTTATTTTTCTAATTCCTGTATTACTTTTTTTACCGTCAAGTCCCATGTAAAATGTTTTTTTACCCTATCTTGTACTTTCCTTCCCATTTGTTCTCTTATTTCTTTTTGATTTAACAACCATTCTAACTTTTCTTTCAATTCTTCTATAGAATTGTCTTGCATTATTACTCCATAAGAAGGATTTATAATCAATTCCTTAGAACCTCCTGCATTTGTTGTAACAATACAACAACCACACATTGCAGCTTCTAATACACTGGTAGGAAATCCTTCTGGATAGTCCGTTGGCAATATATATATATCCGTTATCTTCAATAATTGAATCACTTCTTCATGTTCGATTGCTCCTAGCCAATAAATATCCTTATATTTATTTTTTAACTCTGTAAATAATTCTCCATCTCCTGCTATAATCAAACATACTTTTGTTTTATCCAATTTTTCAAAAGCTTCACAAATTTTCCGAATTCCCTTTTCCTCGATCAATCTTCCCACAAAAGAAATCACTATTTTTTCTTTTCCTATCTCTAATTCTTTTCTATAATCTTGTGTTTTATTTTTAAAATCCTCTATCCTAATTGAATTATACAATACCCCCTTTCCTTTAATTCCAAAATGCTTCAACCACTTATTACAAGAGATAGAAACTCCATAAAAATCACCAATATATCTTTTTATAAATGCCATCAATACATGTTCATAAATTTCTGATAATTTATTTATCCACCTCCTATTAAAATCCATATGTTTTGTTCCATGTTCAATCAAAATAACTTTTATCTTATTTTTTTTTGCCCAATAGCTTCCCCAACAGGATAAGGTATAAAGATGTGTATTAATAATTATTTTATCAATCTTTTCTCTTTCTATTTCCTTTATCTTAGTTTTACATTCTCTATTTAAATTCAAAATGGGCATTCGACCATTCATAAAAAAAATGGATGGTAATCTATATATCTTTACTCCCTCTATTTCTTCTTTCCATGGCAAGTTCTTAGAAGCTGAAGTGATGATTATCACCTGTTTCTGTTCTTTTAATAATCCCTTTGCTAAATTATATGTATATCTTTCCACACCTCCTAGATGAGGTAAATAATGTGCTGAAATAATTCCTATTACTTCCATTTTTCCTCCATTTTTTCATTATTTATTAAGGATTTGTTATACCTTTCTCTTTTTGCTGCAATTCTTTCAAAATTTCTTCTTTTTCATACTCTTTTATCGCAATTCTCTGCACTAAATTCTTTATTCTCTCTTCCAACTGGGAAACTTTTAGCGATAACATAAATACTTTTATTAATAAAATAAATATCATCGCTAAAAATACAAAATTTACGGTCGCTCCTATCCCTAAAAATTTTGCCATAAAATCTGCTATCTGCGGAAAAATACTAATTATGACTAATACAATAGAAATTAATATCCAAAATAGAGAATCTTCTATTTGCATTTGAGATTTCCTTATCTTTCTCAACGTATAATAACATGTCATGATACATACGATAATTAACGATATCTTTAGTACTGGTGACATTTTTACACACTCCTCTTTCTAAAACGCTGAATAAAAATAATAGAGGTACACATCCGTATCATATAAAGAACAGAGCGTTTCAAATTCAGATAACTTTCTCCTGCCGTTCGTTCTAACATTTCCACTGGAATTTCTAAAATCTGAAATCCACAGCGCAGTAAATAAGATATGGTATCAGGTTCTGGTCCATAATTCATCAGATAGGCAAATTGTTTCATCATCTTTCTATTAAATAAACGCATACCAGAAGTAGGATCTTGGATAGATTGTCCTGTTGTGATTCGAATCGCTATTTGAATGATATTACTTCCCAACATCCGAAGAGATTTTTCTTTCTTTTTATTCATAAAGCGAGAACCTATTACAATATCTGCTTTTTGATTTTTCATTTCTTCCACCATTTTTGCAATGTATTTTGGTTGATGCTGCCCATCTCCGTCAAACTGAAGCACTGCATCATAACCATTTTCATAAGCATATTGAAACCCAGCTTGTACCCCTCCCGCTAATCCTAAATTAATAGGTAAATCTAAGAGAGGATAAGCATTTCTTTTACATATCCATGCTGTATTATCTTTTGAACCATCATTCACGATGATATAGTCATATTGAGGATAATTTAATTTTAAGTCTTCTACTACTCTCTCTATATTTTCTGCTTCATTGTATGCTGGTATCACAATTAATACTTTCATTGTTTTTCCTCTTATATTTTCTAATATAAAATAACAGCTTATTTTCATGAAAGGTCATCGCAAAATATTACATCCAAAAATTTTTCTGCAACTTTTTCTGGATATAATTCTGCCATATCCCTATAAGCCTGTTGTCCTAATTTCTCACGTAAATTTCTATCAATTACTAATTTCTTCGCATGATTTAAACATTCTTCAAAATTCAAAGTGTCTATCACAAAACTATTGATTTGATCTTTCGCAAAGCAATCTGTCCCTCCATTTTTAGGAACTATTGTAGCACAGCCACATGCCATCGCTTCCATAGCAGTTAGTCCCATAGCTTGAAACTCTGACAAATCCAAAAAAATATCACTTTCTGCCAAGATTCTTGCTGTAAGTTCTGGTGATGTTAAACCATAATTTATATATTTGAAATCTTTTTTCTGTTTAGCAAAAAATAATTTGGAATATAAATCATGTTCTGGATCTGCTCCAAATATTCTGATACTCACTTTATCGCCAAATTCTATTTTTAATTTTCGGAGCACATCAAAAGTCATTTGTGGTCCTCTTCGTTTTGTGTTAGGTCGAATCATCGCTGTAATTACCACCTTTACATTTTTTATTGATAAACGCGGCATAAAAAGCTCAGTATTTAAGCTAGGTCCTAAAATAAAACACTCTGCTCCTGTATGCTTTTTTACTTCATCACGATTCCATCGTGTTTTTGTAACATTGATACAATTTGGTATTAAGGTATAAGATTTTTTGGCTCGTTCATATTCCATATGATCATAATCTCCATTTTTAATTTCTTCTTGTATAAAATATGGTTCATAATCCTGTATATAATATGCCATAATAGGCTTATGATATTGTTCTAAGAATTTGCAATATTCTACGGTTCTGAATAAAGTACAAACTACAACATCATAGTCTTTTGCAATAGTATAATTAAATTCTTTATAGTCTTTTATCCAAATAACGGGTATGGTTATATTTTTATATGCTTTATTAAATTCTTCTCGATTATTCTCTAAATTTAAAATTGTTGCCTCTATTCCCATACGAACTAAAGCATTACTTTCTTGTATAATAACATTTGCCCCACCACTTGCACTACCTCCTGGCAGTAAGAATAATATTTTCTTCCCAGAATAAGTTTTTTCGCATCTCCTATAAATACTCTCTTTTTCAAACATAATTTCAACTCTTTTTCTTATGGAATCCAGAACAATATTTGTTGCCATAAAGGAAGAACAATTATCAATATATTCTTTTCCATGCTTCTTTCTTAAACTTTCACCTGATAACTTGCAAAGAGCTAATCTTTTTTCATCTGTATAACTCTTAGACTGTGCATGAAAAATATAAGTATCATCTGCAATGGCCAGAAGAAATCCTGCTTTTACAGCTCTTGTATTATAATCATCTTCTTCTGCAAATCCTCTTCCGAAGTTCTCTTCATCAAAATATCCAATTTCATTTATCACCTCTCTTTTTATCATTAAACAGAATCCATTTAATAAAGGAACTTTAGGATAAATTCTTCCAGAATTACGTTCTATCATCTTTGCGACATCAGAAATAGTGAAATTTTCGGGAATGATATTATGACACCAATCGCCATCATCATCTGTTAATTTTGGCACTGACTGCCATGAAGCTGTATTGGATAATGGTCCGACAATTCCAATTTTATCATCACTTTCTGCACATGCTATCATATTATCTAACCAATGTTCTGACACAACCGTATCACTATTCAACATAATGCAATAATCGGCTGTTGAATTTTTTAATCCGATGTTAGCAGCATAAGTATAACCATGTAAATCTGAATCATTTCTAATTAATTTGATATTTGTATATTTTTTTGAAACATCTATTAAATAAGATGCCGTCAATTCTGCACTGTTATCATCTACAAGAATTATTTGATATGGTTTTGTTGTATTTTCTATTACTGATTGAATACACTTTTTTACATCTTCATACGCATTATATACACAAATGATAATATCAACCGATTTCTTATGAATCTCTATTTTCTTTCGCGTATACTTCTCTAACTCATTTCGTGCAGATTTATCAACTATGTCACATGTTATATCATGAAACTCATTCCTTAAATCTTCTTTTACTTCTTTAATGATTAATTTTGTATTCACTTTTTTATTGCGTTCATAATGAACTAATGGATTTTGTATTTCACCTATCTGATAAATATTATCCATTAAATAATCCAAACTTGAGAAATGTGAAGAAGGATTGTGATACTCACCTAATCCATGAAAAAGAAAGTAATAAATAGCATCTGCATTTTTATCTATCTGATATTTATTTCTATACCACTCTTCATCAAAAAAAACTGATTTTTTTATTAAATTATATTCTTCTTTTATTCCTTCGATATTTCCAATATTTCTGCCTTCTTCTTTTCCAAATTTCTCATAATGGAGTAAAGGATTTATATCTACTGTTTTTACATCCCAATTTCCCACTAAATATGCTACAGTAGAAAAATAAATAGATGGATCATAATATAATTTCCAACCTATATTTAAATAATGTTTTGCAGTAGAAATTTCACTGTTAAATTTAAGATTATATTTATTGACATACCATTTCCAATCAAAAAAATAGGAATTTACAATTAATAAAGTATCCTCTTTATTTTCAAAATGTGCTATTCCTTGTTTTACTTTCTTTGTTAATTTATCTAAAATAATAGATGTTTTTCGTTCTACATTTATAATTTTTTGATGATTTTGATTCATTTTCCAATCTAAATCATTGATTCTATCATTTAACTCTTTTATATAGGTTTTATTACTATTTTCTATATCTAAAAGTTTCCTTTCCATATAACTATCACTTTTCATTCGTTTTTCTAATTCCATATGAACCGATTCATTATTTTTTGTCAATTTATTTATTTATTTTATCACAATATCATTTTTTTTAATCATATCATGAAGATTCTCTTTCATGATCTCAAACTCTTGAAGTTGTTCTTTTATTTCATGATTCTCTTCATTTATATCAGCAATTATATGGAATAAATTTTCATTTTGTGTATCTGTTTTCTTATCTAATGTTTCAATCCGATCGCTTAGTTGATTTAACTTATCTATTAATTCTTTTTCATTTGCCATTTTTAAAGCACATCCCTTACAAATATAATCTATAAATTCATATCCTTGTAATATAACATCTGTACAATATCTAAAACTAAGATTTTTACTTTTTTCTTCTAATTCAATCACTATAAATGGTTCTTCATCAATCAAACAATATGTAGTTCCAAAATTTATATTTTGAGAATAAATACATATATAATTTATGTCTTGAGATAATTTGATTTGCAAATTATCTAAAATACACCTTTTTCCTATCACTGGCTTAATCAATATTTTTTTAATGTCATCAGGTATATTCATATTAAAATCGTAGTGATACTTTTTAAATTTATGGGAAATTGGAAATTCAGACTTTCCAATTTCTTCTTTAAAGTCACTATCTGTTGAAAAATAAACCTTACATACCTCCTTATTTTCTGAATCTTTTTTCGTTTTATTCCATATTTTTTTAGAAACTTTATTGACAGAAATTATAAATTGATACACATTACCATAGTTTCTTTCTCTAAGAATATCCATTAATTCTTCATCAGCTTTTGTAATTAGATTCATTTTCTGTTCTGTTGTTCCTGTATTCCAAATGGTATAATCAATTTTACTCACTTTATATGATGTGCCCTCTATCAATTCAAATATATTCTCATATCCCCAAAAATGAAGATGAGTATTATCCAAAAGTCCTACATCAGTATAATCAAATCTTTCATGAAAAGCCTTTACTATAATATCATTGTGTGTAATATTAGGAATAGAAATAATCACTGTTCCATCATTTTTTAACAATGGTTCTGTCTTTTGCAAAATCTCTTTTGGATTTGAAATATGTTCTAATACATCTGCAAATAGAATATAATCAAATAAAATGTTCTTCCATTTCAACCATTCAAAATCTAAAATATCACCGCATATGGCATCTTTTGCATATTGATTAGCATAATGAAAACTATATGGATCTTTTTCCACAATATAAATATCACACTTAAGAATTTCTTTCATATATTGAGTCATCTTACCATTTGCAGCTCCAAATTCTAATACTTTTGCCCCTTTTTTTATCTGTTTTATTATAATGGTATGTGAATCATTATTATTCATATCAAGTGTTATATCATATTTCATAGATTTCATTCCTTTCATAATTTACAAACTAACTTATTATAAATATAATTCAAACAAATTATCTAAATCCAACATTCCATATTGTTGTAAACACAAATAAAGTATAAAAACTATTTATAATACACATATAAAATAAGAGATGGTTTGATTTTGCTTTTTCTATCTTAACTGACTTACATTTAAAAAACATTAGAGGAAATAATAATGGTATAAAATATCTTCCTTGAATCCCTGATATATCTTTCATTCCCATCTTTGTCCATGATATAGCACCAAAACAAATCATAAATATAGACCCTATAGCACATATCAAAATAAGTATTCTTTTCCAGTTATTTACATATAATACCATATCATTACTTTCTTGCTGTTTTACAAGCAATAAAATAGTACTAACAGAAAGACATAATATTAATGGAGTTGTTCTTGCATCTATACCAAATATACTTATTCCAAAAAGTCCCTTAAAATATAACTCAAAATTTGTATAAAATGTATAACATAAAATTTTGATAAACCATATTGGATGTTCTATGAAATATGTTATAGGATAATGCTCCATTATATCAGTAGTCATATTAATGCTTTGATTAATATCAACAAAATTATTAATTATTATAAAAAGGATAATACCTACAGTGATAATATTAAATAATATTCTTTGTTTAGTATTATAATAATTTTTAATAGGGACACATAAAATCAAACCAACTAAGGGAAAGTAAGCACCACTTTTATTATGAAATAAACAATATATAAGAACTGCCAATATCAGTAAAAAACTTTTTTTCATTTTATTATGTATTAAATATAAACATAGCGAAACGAATAAAAAGATTGTGCTTATAACTGTCGCATCATAAGATACAGAGGCAGCTTGCATTAATGCCATTGGAAAAATTGCTATTACAAATAGAGTCTTTTTAAATATAGGTATTAATTTAATGGAAAAAAAGGTTAATATAATATATACCATAAAATTAAATATTCTGGTTAAATAGTATATATATATAATCTTAATTCCCAAAATTCTACCAATAGTCAGTCCTAATATAGAAGAAATATATTCTATTGGACAATCTGACAAATTTAAATCTAATTCACTTACCTCATATTTTTGATCCATATATTCATTATTATCTCTTACCATTTGACTAATAGAATAATAATCGCCTTTACTTGGTGGATAACCAAATTTATTACCAAAAATATCTTTTTCGTCCTTTTCTATAATATGTTGATTTTCTGAAACTTCAAATCCTAAAAGTTTATTTGAGTATTTATAAATAGTATTAAAATGAGCTTCTCCATCGTGTTCTGAATATGGTGGTATCATAAATAAATATAATCCTCCAATAATTGTAGCCACAAATACAAATAGCCACTCCAATTTAATATTTTCTTTTCTTAATATTATAAAGCCTGTTAATCCAATAAATAAAATGATACATATACAAATACTAATATATAGATTGCTAATTAGCATACTGTCATTTTGATTTCCTGATAACTCTAAAAAACAATCACCTTCTTTAAAAATTCCATTAATTATTAGTTCTCCATTTTTATAATTATCTATACTGCTTATATAGAGAGCAATACCATTTCCCTTAACTTCATTTCCTTCTGAAGTTATACGGCATTTCATTTGTTTTACATTTTCAACATTTAATGGATTTTCAAAACGAAAATAAGTGAAACTATTATCATTAATATTCTGAAGAGAAAAATTCTCCTCTTTCAGTAACTCATCATCCATAGATAATAATGATATATTTATATTTGAATCATTATTTCTCATATATGTTGCTGTTCTTAGATAAATTCCATCAATTTTATCTAATTCTGTAATAAATGTTTGCTCAATAATTGTTCCATCAATAATCTCCTCTGTTAATTCACAAATAGATATATAAGGAATCAATTTTTCTCTATAATCAGCTTTATCAAGTTGAATAATTGTATCTTTATACAAGAAAAAAGAAACTACTAAAAATAGTAAAACTGCTACTACTATTTTAAATACATTTTTATTCACTATTTCTATTACTTTTATTAATATTCTTTTTAGCTTGTTTATTATACTTTGACTTAATGGAAAGAATAAATTATAAATTTTTTCTATCTTATTCTGCATCAAATAAATCAAATCTAATATAACAAGAATCGCTAGATATAGTTCCGTTCTAGTTTTATAAGGAAAAGTTTTTATTTCATCTATCCATAGTGGATTTTGTAAAATATATATATATCTAAATATAAATATCAATGTAAATGAGAAAAGTATTATTTGCACACCCTTATCTATAATTAATCTTTTAATCTTTTTAAGTAAACTATACATAACTTCTCCTTATATTCATCTTTTCACACTATCTAATGTTCTTTATCCTTTTCCCTCTTCCAACATCTCTTTTCCTCTCGACAACCAATACTCACTATATCTTTCACACACTTCTTTTGTATTTCCTATCTCTTTAATTCTATGGTTCTCGATCCAAATTACTTTATCACACATCTCTTCAATTTGAGCTAAGCTATGGGATACAAATAATACTGTTGTCCCTTTTTCCATTAATTTTTTCATTTTCTCTTTGCTCTTACGTTGAAATCCTTCATCTCCGACCGCTAATATTTCATCTACAATTAATATTTCTGGCTGTACTATGGTTGCGATGGAAAATGCTAATCTCATCAACATTCCAGAAGAATAATTTCTGATTGGCATATTGATAAATTCCCCTAATTCTGAAAATTCTACAATCTCCTCATATTTTTCTTTCAAAAATTCTTCTTCATATCCTAAAATTGCCCCATTTAAAAAAATATTTTCTCTTCCACTCAGCTCCACATCAAATCCCGATCCCAATTCCAGCATAGGAACGATTGTCCCATTTGTAATCACTTTTCCAGAAGTAGGTTTTAATACACCAGATATAATCTTTAACAGTGTAATTTTCCCTGCTCCGTTTCTACCAATGATCCCAACTACCTCTCCCTTATTTACTTGAAAACAAATGATTTCTAAAACAATTAATTCCTTATACTGTAACCGATGCCTTAAAAAAGCTACAAAGTATTCTTTCAAACTTTGTACTTTATCATTTATCATTCTAAAATTCATAGATACGTTCTCTACCATTATCATATTCATACGCTTCACCTATATATACAAAACAAATTTGTCTTGTGTTTTCTTAAAGATAAATATTCCTATCAAGAGGCTTATGGCTGCACTTAATATACAAGCTCCAAATTCTTCTGGCTGAGGAGATACTCCATTCATCACAATGCACCGAACAAATTTAATCATATGATACATAGGATTTACTTTTAAAATAATTTGGAAATTTTCTGCAATAATATTCTCTGGATAAAATAAAGGAGTGATATACATCCATATCATGCTTAAAATCCCCCATAAAAATAAAGTATCTCTAAAAAATACCATAGCTGCTGAAAGCATGAGGGTCACTCCTATTGTAAAAATAAGTAATACTATAATAATAAATGGAAATAAAAAAAGCGCTTTTGTTAATGGTTCTTTTGTTATTAACATAACAGCAAGTAAAGGTACAATAGAAATTAATAAATTAATAGAGGTAGATAAAACTTTTGTAGTGGGATATACATATTTAGGCACATAAACCTTAGTTATCAAACTAGCATTTCCTACAATCGCATTTAATCCCTGACTTACAGCTTCTGTAAAGAAATTAAAAAATATTGTACCTGATAATAAATAAACAGGAAAATTTTCTATATCAGATCTAAATATAGTAGAAAATACAATATATTGTACTATCATCATGGATAAAGGATTTAAGAAACTCCATATGATTCCTAAAACAGACCTTTTATACTTCGTTTTAAAATCTCTCTGTACTAACTGTTTCATTAAAAATTTATATTTTCTTCCTGTTCTTAGGATATTTAAGCCTATACTTTTCTTTTCTTTTACCTCTGCATAGCGAAGATAAAAAATATATGCACTCCATAAAATTAAACCGCAAAATATAATAAAAACAGAATGTTTCACAGTATGAAATGTGCCTGCTATCCAAAATAATCCTATTGTTATTATATAGAAAATGATTAAGTTTATCACCGTATGATTCGTTATGATTCTTTTGCTTTTCGCCTTCATTTTTCACCTCATGCCTGTAATAATTCTTCAATATAATAAAAATTTTATGATGTTACATTTTTTATTTCACATAGTTCTTTTACTCTTTTTTTTATTTTGATATATTTGATATACAAATTTTCTTATTTTCATTTTAAATGGAATATTTATCTGGCATAGCTTCAATGCCAGGTGATAAGTAAATGAGTTTTCTATTTTTTCTAATTTTCGTTCTGCTTCTTCTAATCTTTCATAAATTTCTTTCTCTGTTCCTTTATGAGAACTAATATTAGAAAAATCTATATAAAAAATATTTTCTTTCAATAAATATTTCTTTTCTTCTAAAGTCGATATTTCTCTTTTATTTTCTTTCTTGATAAAAGCCGAATAAATTTCTTTATAATCCTTTATCATTTCTTCTCTGTTTCTGAGTCTTATATTTTCTATCGAATCTTTCACTTTTTGATATTCTTCTTTGTTCCTGCGGATATATTCAATTTTTTCTAAAATCTCTGGATATTTTGCATCAGCCTTTACGCTCCACCCACACTTTAATTGTCTTATTCTTTCTTTTAAAGCTCCTATCTCTGTCACTAAAACAGGCACTTTACATAGAACAGCCTCTGATAAAGTATAACAAAATGTTTCTGGCAAAATAGGTAAAATACATACTAAATCAATTTGATACTCCTGTAACATATTCCCTAAATCTTCTCTTTGATATGCTCCTGTCTTTATTAAATTTTTCTGTTTTAATTCCCGTAATTCTAATAATCCTATCTCTCCAAAGATAAACCATTCGATATCTTTAGAACCATGTTTTATTAAATTTAATGCTAAATTAGCCCCCTTCTCTATACTCAATCCTCCGATAAAAGCGATATGAAACTTCTCTTTCTGATTATTCTTAATCTTTAAATTACATATTTCACTTGTTTTTTGTTCTTTCTTTTTTTCCTGTACATATGGATCTGAACCATGCTCCACCACCTGTATTTTATCCTTTAATTTTGGAAAGTACATTTTCATAATTTCTTTTGCACTATGAGATGGTGTAATCAAAAGCTCTGCCATTTCTAGTACTTCTTGATTTCTTTTTCTCCAAATAGAAAGATAATCTATGGTATCATTCATATTCAAATCCTTTTTCAAACAATTTCTGCATATCACTTTTTTTTCTTTTCCAATACAAAGTTGATTCTTATCATCTAACAGTTTAATATTAGGGCAGATATAATAATAATCATGTAAAGTTATAATGAAAGGTATTTTTCTTTTTTCTGCTTCATAAAAAATATCTAAAGATAAGCCTTTCGTATGATGTACATGCACTAATTGAATCTGAAATACATCTAAAATACTTCCCACTAATTGTTTTTGTATCTTGTCCGTAAAAACAGGATAAGATTTTTTTCCATCGATAAAATAACGATAACATATTTCTTTCTCTTTAGAATATGCTGTAACATTCAAAAAATTTCTATCTCTAGCTGCTACAAAAACATTATAAGTATCCCTAAGTCCCATCATCAAATCTTTTACATGAAATTGTGTTCCACCACAATTATCACTGGCATCTTCTCGAAAATCAGACTGCATAAATAATAAAATATTTATTTTATTTCTCCGAAGAATGAGATGATTTTTTATATTCTCAAAAATCACTTTATTAGGATTTACCATACAATGAGTATGTGTTTCCTCCATTTCTTTTGGATATCTCTGCATCAAAATTTTCTCATGTTCTCTAATATACTTTTGTTTTTCCTCACTCACAAAAGAACTTGTACCACTATGATAAATATAAGTATCATCACACATCACATGATAATATCCTGCCTGAATCGCCCGATAGCAGAAATCATTTTCTTCTCCATACCCTCTTTCAAATGTTTTCGCATCAAATACACCAATCTCTTCTATCACACTGCGTTTAATAAACATACAAAAACCATGTGCTACTGGCAGGCAAGGATATAACTTTGCACTGGCGTTCTCCACTAATTCTGCCATATCATCAATTGTCATATCTTCTGGAAGCTTATTTTCCTCACAAAACTCTGGAACAGAACATAAAGTTGCATTGTTAGAAAGAGGAGTCACTGTGGCAATAGAATTGTCACTATAAGCACAATTCACTATTTTTTCTATCCATCGTTTTGTAACAACTGTATCAGAATTTAATAACAATACATCATTTTGTGATAATTGAATCCCTCTATTAATTGTCCCTGAAAACCCTAAATTCTCTTCATTATGCAAAACACAAATATTCTGTTCCTTTACTTTTTCTAAATATTCTTCTATTCTTTTATCTGGACTTTTATCATTGATTAAAATAAGTCTGTTTCTCTTTAAGTCTGTATATTTTTTAATGCTCTCTACACATAGTTGTAATTCTTCATATGCATTATAAATAGGAATAATAATATTTACTGGTCTGCAATCTTCCAATTCCATAATATCCTCCATATTTCATGCTTTTGTATTAATAAAATAATTTTACTGCCCATTTTTTTATCCATTTATAAAAAAGAATCATACTTTTTTTAAAAAAAATCATAGACTCTATCTGTTTCTTTTCATCAAGTTCTTGCTGTTTGTCTTCTATATAGAAATCTTTTCTTTCAACCTTTTCCTGAGCCAAAAATCTATTTTCAAATATCACATCATTTTCTCTTAAAATCTCTGGACAGTTATAATCTTTTTCTACCCAATCCATTATTTTCTCTTTCAACACGTTCGGATCTGATAAAAAATGAAGTAATTCCCTCTCGTCCCTTAAAACAATCCCATTTTTATTTTTCTTCACCATCGCTTCAATATTGCCACTATTTTGATTCGTAATGACAAAAACTCCAGCAGCAAAACATTCATAATAAGTAAAACTAAACGTTTCTGGACAAATAGACCAGAGAATGGCAGCTTGTATCTTGTTTTTCCTCAATGCTTTTAACATCGCATTTTGCCCTTCTCTTTGAAAATTCACCTCTATCGAGTTCGTATTAGGAAGCTTTTCTTTGATATGACCAAAATAATAATAGTCAAACCCTTTTTCCTCTTTATATTGTTTTTGTACTCGTTTCCATACGTCCCAGCCCTTTAAATATATCTGCTGCCCCACAAATGCGATTCTTATTTTTCCTTCTATTGGTTTTCTATTTTCTAAATAAGTCCCTTTTGTAAGAACATGAGGCATGATTTCCACTTTTTCTTTCCATTTTGGATAATTATGAGTCCAGATTTCTTTTGCACTTTTCGATGGCACAAAAATAGATAATTTATCCTCATATCTTTTCAGAAAATCCAGCATTTGTTTTTGATGTTTTTCTACTTTCGGATAGCAATAACACGTCTTACATTTTTCCTCTCTATAACCATCTATTCCACAAAACTCCTTCGCATTTTTTAAAAGAAAACATTGTGGACATATGCTATAATAATCATGTATCAGAAAAAAAACTGGTACGGGAAAACAATCTAAAATACTATAAAGGTCTTTAAAATAAATATTTAATAAATGATGAATAGAAATACTATAAAAACATTTTTCCTTAGAAAGTTCCTGTAACTCCTCTATTATCTCCTCTGTGCTAAATATTCCAAATGATCTTCCATCTCCAATCACTTCCCACATATGCACAAGCACATATTTCTTTTTTATTCGTATTACCTGCGGAAAAAGAAATAAATAAGAAATTTTATTTTTATATAATTTTTCTTTTTGTGATAAAATCACTTTATCTGTTCCGCCTATACTTTCTCTATAATCATGATAGGAAATCGCTAATATATAAGAATTATGTTCTAAGATAATTTTTGATTTTTTATTCATAAATAACCTTCTATAACTTCCCTAATAAAATCATCATTCGATACATGTTATCTTCTTTTGGAAGTTGTCTTTTTACTCTCTTTTCTCTCATTAAATCAATCTTATTTTTTATCCCCTTTTTTGCCCTCAAAACTTTCTCTAATAATTCTTTCTCTTCGACATCTAACGAATATCTTTTCTTAAATTCCTTTAACTGCCCATAGATTTCTCCTCTATCCTTCCATAATTCCTGCCATCTATGAGATAACAAATCCCTTTTCTTCGTTATTGTCCCATGTACATTTCCTTCATGCTGCCGATATAAAATATAAGACTTCTTATCATAAATCACTTTTCCAAAAGCTGCTGCTACTAAATAAAACCACCAATCATGCATGACAACTTCATTAGGAATATTATTCTTTATACTCTCATAAAGTTTTTTATTAAAAACACAAGTACACCCAGTACAAATATTCTGCACCAGCGCATTCCCAAAAGATGGAATCATTTCTTTTGTATAGTCAATCTCAGAATGAATCACCCTTAACTCTTTATCCACCAATATTTTATTGCTGCAATATAATAAAGGAATATTTCCATTCTCTTTTTCTAAACATTCAACTGCTCTGCTTATTTTATGTTTCAGCCATTTATCATCTTGATCCGCAAAAGCATAATAATCCGATTTTTCATCTACATTCTGTACTAATTCAAAAAAACTCTTTATCACACCCACATTTTCTTCCTGCTTCACCGAGATATTTTTATATTTCTCCTCATATTGTTTCAAAATTTCCACCGTCTGATCCGTAGAACCATCATCTCGAACAACTAAAAAAATCTCCCTATAATCTTGTTCTAAAATGCTGTCAATTTGAGTCTTGATATACTTCTCTCCATTATAAGTGGACATTAAGATCTGTACTTTTTTCATTTTTTCTTAAAATATCCTGATATATTTTCTCTAACCTCTTACTTTCTGTTTCGATATCATATCCTGCTCTTTTTATCTGTCTTCTAGTATCTTCATGTACCTCTTCGATTTGATATTCCAAACAAGCTAAAACCCAAGGTTCTATTTCTTTTATCGAAATCTGCTTTGTTTCTTTTGTCAAACTCACCATTTTACTGATAGTATCTGATAACAAACATGGAAGCCCTGCTGCCTGTGCCTCCACTGCCACTACTGGAAGACCTTCATAAAAAGAAGGCAGTAAAAAAATATCCATACACTGAAAATAATCTTCTATGGAGAATATATTTTCTATAAAATATACTCTGTCCTCCATCTGCTTTCGCCTTACATACTCTATGATCTCTTCTTTTAACTCTCCTGTTCCAATCAGAAGCAAAACCGTATTCGCTCTCCTCTTAGAAATACCTTCTAAAACATCAACTAAAAACTTATGATTTTTCTGTGGAACAAATCTCCCAACATGTCCTAATACAAACTTTCCTTCTAACTGTAATTTCTTTCGCATCTCTTGTCTTAACTTTTTATCTGCCAAAAACCGTTTACTATCAACCGCATTATTTATCCTAAAAACCCTCTGTGACTTTCCTTTTTCACCTAAATAACATAACGCCTTATCAGAACAAGCAAATATTATATTGGCATAATATTTCCCCAAACGGCTTAAGATAACATTTCGGATATTCTTTTTAAAAGAATCCGCCCCAAAAGAATTATGACTATGAATGATTCGGCTTGATATTCCAGCTTTTTTTGCCGCCTTTAAACAAAAAAAAGCTTCATGTGGCACATGACAATGTACAATCTGACAATGTGATTTTTGAATAATCTCTAAAAATTCCTTTTAATAGGTCAGTAAACTTTTGAAGGAATAAGAATGCATCTGATAAATATGCGCTCGATTTTCTCTGGTCTCTTTTTCTAATACATTCTCAACTTCTGTATGATCTACAAAATCAAACTGTATTTTGCTTTTATCTATGTGAGTATAATAGTTAAGCACCACACTACTCACTCCACTATTAATATCAATTCTATCCATCACATGTAATACTTTTATCTTATTCATACATTTATAAATATCGCAGCAATCCATAAGTCAAATGCCTCAGAACATATCCCAAAGACATCACTTTTCCCACTCCTATATAGCGATATACTCCATATGTCATTTTCATTGATTTTAATTTATTTCTAGACTTTCCACTATCCGTCAATCGGGACTTCAATAATGGTTCATTAATTCCACATGCATTTTTATACTCTTTCAATATCCGAAGCCATGTCAGATAATCTTCATGTACCTCATCATGATCCATTAAATACTTCTTTGCCGCCTCTGCCTTTACTAATACAGAAGAACAAGCAATACTATTTGTTTTTAACAAACCTTTATAAGTCACATCTTCTGCCACAGAAATCACTTTATTTTTAGAAGTGCCATCTTGGTTATATAATTCCCTTGCTGTATAACAAAGAACCTGTTTTGTCTTTTCTAACTTCTGTATTTGTTTCTCTAATTTCTTCTCATCCCACCAATCATCTGCATCCAAAAAGGCAATATATTCTCCTCTAGCTCTATTTACTCCTTGATTTCTCGCCGCTGCTACCCCTTGATTCACACTATTTTTGATATAAAAAATATCTGAAAGAT
>CANRVK010000018.1 GCA_947643285.1 uncultured Eubacteriaceae bacterium | reverse complement strand
CTGGAACGGAGCGAAAGCGCGGCTTCGCTGGAATACGTCCTTGCCGTAGCGTCCCTTTTTGACTTTCGCAATCACCTATTATTTACTTCCATTTAAGCTATACCATTTCAGATAAGCGTTGATAAATTTATCAATTTCTCCGTCTAAAATCGCTGATACATTTCCTATTTCCTCATTTGTCCTATGATCTTTCACCATAGTATATGGCTGCATCACATAAGAACGTATTTGATTTCCCCAGCCGATTTCTGTAATATCTCCTCGGATTCCAGAAAGCTTCTCTGCATTTTCCTGCTGTTTTAATAAATATAACCTCGCTTTCAGCATTTGCATCGCTTTTTCTTTATTCTGAAATTGAGATCGTTCATTTTGACATTGTACTACAATATTAGTCGGAATATGGGTGATACGAATAGCAGAAGATGTTTTATTAATATGCTGCCCGCCTGCTCCGCTAGAATGATAGGTATCGATTTTTAAGTCTTCTTCATTAATTTCAATATCCAAGTCCTCTTCTATATCTGGCATCACATCACAGGAAGCAAATGACGTCTGCCTTTTTCCATTAGCATTAAATGGAGAGATTCGCACTAAGCGATGTACGCCTTTTTCTGATTTTAAATAACCATAAGCATTTTCTCCATTTATTTGAATCGTAACAGATTTGATTCCAGCCTCTTCTCCATCTAAATAGTCTAAAACTTCTACTGTGAAACCTCTTTTTTCTGCCCAACGGGTATACATACGATATAACATACTTGTCCAGTCACAGGATTCTGTTCCTCCTGCTCCCGCATGTAGAGTTAAAATCGCATTATCCTTGTCATACTCTCCATTGAGTAATGTTGAAATTTTAAGAGAATCCAGTTTTTCAATAAATACTCTCATCTCTTCTTCTATTTCAGGAATTAAGGCAGGATCATTTTCCTCATAGCCCATCTCTAAGAGAGTTTCTATATCTTCATACTGTCTTTCTAAAGTCTGAAATCCCTCTACTACATCTTTTAATCCTTTTAATTCCTTCATCACTGTTTGAGCATTTTCTGTATTTTCCCAAAAATTGGGTTCTTCCATATTTCTCTCTAATTCTGCAATTCGCTTTTTCTTGTTATCCAAGTCAAAGTGAATCCCTCACTTCCGCTAATGGTGTTTTATAAGTATTTAATGTATACTTAAATTGGTCTAATTCAACCATTACCGCACCTTCTTTCTTATATTTCATTTATATTATTTATACTGATAGGGAAACCTTTGATACCATCTCCAGCTTTTCCCCAATCCACACCGTACATGCAACTTTCACTGCATACGGCGTTCGTGTCGTACCTATACTAAACCTCTGCCACAACACTGTTTATATTTTTTACCACTTCCACAAGGACAAGGATCATTTGGATAGACTTTCTTTTCCTCTCTTCTCACAGGAGCTTTTATAGAAGTATCATCTTTATTCGTTCCTGTCACCTTTGCCACTTGTGCTCTTTCCACTTTTTGTTCCATACGGACATGCATTAAAAGTTTTATGGTATCTTCTCTGATATTAGCAGTCATAGCATCAAACATATCATAACCACTCATTTTATATTCTACTAATGGATCTCTCTGTCCATATGCCTGTAAGCCGATGCCCTGTCTTAATTGATCCATATCATCAATATGATCCATCCATTTTTGGTCGATGACTCTCAATAAAATAACTCTTTCTAATTCACGGATCTGCTCTGGCTCTGGAAACTCTGCTTCTTTTGCTTCATAGAGTTTCACACTTTCCTCTTTCAGCGCCTGTTTTAATTCTGCTTTTTTCATTCCCTCTACTCTCTCTTTTGTGATAGGTGAAACAGGAATGATAGGAACTAATAGAGTATCTAATTCTCCTAAATCCCATTCTTCTGGCGGCTGATCATCTGAAATACAAGTGTCCACACAATTTTCTACGGTTTCCGCAATCATCTTATAGATCACGTCTCGCATACTCTCTCCATTTAATACACGGCGTCTTTCTGCATAGATGATTTCACGCTGTTCATTCATCACTTGGTCATATTCTAATAAGTTTTTACGGATTCCATAGTTATTACCCTCTATTTTCTTTTGTGCCTTTTCAATCGCATTTGATAACATTTTATGCTCTATCTGCTCATTTTCTGGAACGCCTAGCGCATTGAAAATGGACATCAGCCGTTCTGAACCGAATAAGCGCATAATATCATCTTCCAGAGAAATATAGAATCTAGATTCTCCCGGATCTCCTTGACGTCCGGAACGTCCTCTCAACTGATTATCAATACGTCTGGATTCATGACGCTCTGTACCGATTATCATAAGTCCGCCAGCTTCTCTGGACTTTTCGTCTAACTTGATATCTGTACCACGACCTGCCATATTTGTGGCAATCGTAACTGCTCCATGAAGACCTGCATCTGCTACAATCTCCGCTTCTAATTCATGATATTTGGCATTTAATACCTTATGAGGAATCCCTTGTTTCTTTAACATCTTGCTCAAAAGTTCAGACGTTTCAATGGTGATAGTGCCGACTAATACAGGCTGTCCTTTTTCATGTGCTTCTTTTACTGCTTCTACAATCGCATGAAATTTTTCTTTTTTGGTCTTATAGACAACATCTTGATGGTCAATACGGACGACAGGACGGTTTGTCGGAATCTCAATTACGTCCATGCCATAGATATCTCTAAATTCCTTTTCTTCTGTGAGAGCTGTACCTGTCATTCCTGCCTTTTTTGTATATTTATTGAAAAAGTTCTGGAACGTGATAGTAGCGAGTGTTTTACTCTCTCGTTTTACTTTCACTCTTTCCTTTGCTTCAATCGCCTGATGCAGACCATCTGAATAACGGCGTCCGGGCATAATACGCCCTGTAAATTCATCTACAATTAAAACCTCATCTTCTTTTACCACATAATCTTTATCTCTGGCCATCAAATGATGTGCTCGTAATGCTAAAATAATATTATGCTGAATCTCTAAGTTTTCTGGGTCTGCTAAGTTTTCAATATGAAAGAAATTTTCCACTTTTTCTACACCTTCTGCGGTGAGAACTACATTTTTATCTTTCTCATTGACAATAAAATCTCCTTCTTCTTCTAACTCTTCTCCCATAATAGCAGCCATCTTCGTGAGTTCTGTTCCTTTTCCTTTGATGAGCTGTCTTGCTAATATATCACAAGCTTCATACAATTTTGTGGACTTACCGCTCTGTCCAGAAATAATTAAAGGCGTTCTGGCTTCATCAATCAAAACAGAGTCAACTTCGTCAATAATTGCATAATGCAAATCTCTCTGCACCAGTTGTTCTTTATAAATGACCATATTATCTCTCAAATAGTCAAAACCTAATTCATTATTCGTGACATAGGTGATATCACAATTATAAGCCTCTCTTCTCTGGTCATTATTCATGCTGTTTAAAATAACACCAACAGTCAGCCCTAAAAAACGGTGAATCTGTCCCATCCACTCTGCATCACGCTTCGCTAAATATTCATTTACAGTTACAACATGAACTCCTTTTCCTTCTAATGCGTTTAAATAAGCTGGTAACAAACAAGTCTGTGTTTTACCTTCCCCTGTACGCATCTCTGAAATACGACCTTGGTGTAAAATAATGCCACCAATTAATTGAACACGATAGTGTTCTTGGTTAATCACTCTTCTAGTAGCTTCTCTCGCTACAGCATATGCTTCCGGCAAAATATCATCTAAAGTTTCTCCCCCGCTTAAACGCTTTTTAAATTCTGCTGTTTTTTCCCTTAATCCTTCATCAGATAACTCTAACATCGCAGGGCGGAAATCCTCAATCTTTTTTACAATAGGTTCAATCAATTTTAGTTCTCTTTCGCTATGAGTACCGAATAGCTTCTCAACTATATTCATTTTTACACTCCTATATTATTTTAATCTGTTTTTCCTAAGTTACTCTATTATTTTTTTAAACAGCTAGTGACATTGTAACACTATCTACTTTTAAATTCAACACTTTTTATTTTCCTATCTACTATGTCTATTACTATTCTGTCATACACAATACATATCTCTCAGATTTCCACTCAAGCCCTAAACATAACATTCTATCAGAAAATGAGAAAAATATTCCTTTTTGTTATAAATTTTCAGAAGAAAAGAATTTTTCTAATACATGAAGCAAAAAATATGAGCAGTCAGATTTGACTGCCCATCATAAAATTTTTTCTCTTAGTTTTCTGGCTCAATAATGCCATAAGTATTGCCTTTTCTCTTATAAACGACATTGATCTGATTCGTTTCTGAATTACAGAATACAAAAAAGTTATGTCCCAATAATTCCATTTGTACACAAGCTTCTTCTGGATCCATTGGCTTAACATCATAGTGTTTTGTCCGCACGATTTTTATACTATCATCTTCTTCATATTCTTTTTCTATAAATTCCTGCTTGAAAAAATCTCCGCCGCTCTGCTTTCTATCTATAATTTTATTCTTATATTTCTTTAATTGTCTTTCAATGATCTCTTCTACTAAATCAATAGATACATACATATCACTGCTTGTCTGCTCTGCACGAATAATATTCCCTTTCACTGGAATTGTCACTTCAATTTTCTGTCTATCTTTTTCTACACTTAATGTCACATGTACCTCTGTATCCGCAGTAAAAAATTTTTCCAGCTTTCCAATCTTCTCATGTACTGCAGATTTCAGCCCTTCTGTAACCTCGATATTACGACCTGTTATAATATAACGCATGATGTCCAACTCCTTTTTCCTCTATATTTTTCAATTCAACCGCAATAGTAAAAAATACTCTCACGCTTTTTTTAACTACATATTTTAATTAAACAATATCTAATATTATATTACGGAATGAATTGTTTCATGTCAGTGGAAAAAATACCTTTATATACACAGCTTTAAAAAATTTATATCCAAAAAATCAAGAAGAACTTTTGACCAAAGGGTCGCTCCGGCGAGAAATGTTCCAACGAAGTCGCGCTCTCGCTCCGTTCCAGACGTAGCGGACACTAAATTCGCTGAACCCAGAGGGTTCGCTCATTAAGTGCCGACGTCTTCCAAGGGACTTCTTTTGGAATCATTTCTCGCTTATGCTAGTCTGTCGAATAGGCAAATTTATGAACTATCTTGTTGCAAGAAAATTGAAATTATCATAGTGAATGATTACACTCGATAAAAACCAAAAAATCAAATTTTTTCTTTTTTTAAGGCAATATGATTTCTTGTCCTAGAACAGCTAACAAACTAGCTAAGACAAGGAACTATTCTAAAAGAAGCCCCTTGGAAGACGTTGGTACTTAATAAGCTGTTTCGCAAGAAGCGAAACGGCGAATTTAGTACCATTACGTCTGGAACGGAGCGAAAGCGCGGCTTCGTTAGAATAGTTCCTTGCTTTAGCGAACCTTTGATTCAAATGTCCGTCCAAGGTAACTATATCCCTTTACCTTTTCGCACTTTTTTTAATCATTTTTTAAGTTCGTGCATATAAATAATACTTCTATTATCATTTTACATCTGTTACAATAAATATACACAAGTTTAATGAAATCTATAAATTTATTGTAACTGTTTTCTTTCTCACTGACTTTGAAAAGAGATTACTTATTCTTTTCTATATGTACCTAGTCTATCATATTTTTCAATTTTTTTCAAGTAAAACAATTAATTGTATGTACAGTACAGATTCTTTTTATTTTTTCTCTTTTTATTTTTTAAAATTTTATAAACTATTTATATTTAGTCGATAATGCTCACTGCGCCATAGATACTGCGATAATTCATACTAGAAATTTTAATTCCTGTTCTAGCTGTACTAGCATGTATTACCTTTCCGTTTCCAATATACATTGTCACATGATCTACCTCACCGCTTCCATAGAAAATTAAATCTCCCGGTTTTAATTCATCTACAGAAATTCTGCGTCCTTCGTTATATTGAAGACTAGCTCTTCTAGTCAAATTATAGCCGAATTCCTGATATATTAATTTGACAAAACCTGAACAGTCTGTTCCTGTTGTTAAACTATTTCCGCCGTATACATATGGATTTCCTTCAAACTGTAATGCATATGCTACTATTGCATCTCTTAATGCCGCATTTGCATCATTATCTGAAACTTCTGGGGCTTGTGTTTGTGCTTCCGTTTCTGGCTGTGTTGTTGTTTCTGGTTCTGTCACAGGTTCTGTGACTGCTTCTGTTTCTGGCTGTGTTTCTATAATCTGTGAGGTTTCTACTTCTTCTGTTTCTGGAACAGTTGTTTCTGCTGTTGTAGTTTCTGCGACTGTGGTAGTAGCTTGAGCAGCTTTTCTAGATTCCTCTTCTTCTGCACGTCTACGAGCCTCTTCCGCACGTCTTTTCGCAGCTTCTGCCTCTTCTTCTGCTCTTCTGCGAGCTTCTTCGGCACGCTCTTTTGCAGCTTCCTGTTCTGCGATCTTAGCCTGTTCTTCTTCTATCGAAATAGCAGTGTCAAACTCTACTCTGATATCTAAAAACTCCATAGAAACCCAACCATTTGTAGATTCATCGATTTCTATTTTAGCCCAGCCATTCTCTTCTTCCATTATCATAAATTCTTCTCCTAATGGAACTAAAGTAACACAATCTGCTTCAATATCAGCGGCTGCACGAACACGTAATGTTGTTGTATTAACAGTAGCAATTTTATCTGCTAATTGTTCTGCCAAAGCTTCTGCTTCAGAACCTGTCACAAAATATTCTGCTTTTATGTATCCCTTCACGCTACCAGATTCAATTTTATACCAATCTCCTTCTGTTTCTAAAATGGTAGCAGCACAGCCATCATAAATCTTACCTAAGATTTCTCCATCTGTACTAGGTATACTTCTCACATTTACATAATCAAAACATCTAGATACTGCAATCGTATCATAAATAGAAGTTTCTGCTTCTGTCGGAGCTTCTGTTTCACTTATTGTATCAGGTATTTGATCTAATTGTGCGCTTGTGCTTTCTGTTTCATTTATCGTTTCGGATTGGCTTTCACTTTCTCCTTCGGAACTCTCTGTTTCTCCGATAGTACCCTCTTCATTAGAAGTTGTTTCTTCTAAAGAAGTCTGTATTTCTTCTGTAGTCTGTGTTTCTTCTTCTGTTTGACTCTCTCTTTCAACAATTAAAGTAGCTATATCATCTCCGGAAGTTCCTACGATAGGATTATTTAAACCAACTATCTGACTGTTCATTCTTCCTTCATTCTTTATATAATAATTATTTAAAGTCAAAGACATACCTGCTACTGGTGTTTCTTTTTCAAAAGAAATAGCATCTGCATATACAGCAAAAGCACCTGTAACTAAAGATACTGTCAAGCAACACGCCGCTGTTTTTCCAATTAGTTCTTTCTTTTTACTTTTTGATTTTTTGTACTTATTCATGAAGCTCCTCCGTCTATTTTTAAAAATCATCATCTTTTCTCTGTTAATTATTACAAAATTGTTACATATACCTTCTTGATTATAACAAAGTTGTATTTATTTGTCAACAGGAGGAATCATGGTTTTTCCACAATAAATCAAATTTTTCTTCTTTTTTATCGTAATTAGGATAAAAAATTTTTTACATAATTGTTACTTTTTACTCTATAATTATAATAACTTTTATAACACTATCAATAAAAAATTATAATTTATTTTTCTTTTTTTATTGAAATCTTACTATTTTGTTTAAAGAATCAAAATTTTTCTTTTTCTAGATATTATAATTCTTTTTTCATGTTTCTAAAATAGCCAACAAACTAGCGAAGGAAAGGAATAATTCCAAAAGAAGCCCCTTGGAAGACGTTGGTACTTAATGAGCGGTTTCGCAAGAAGCGAAACGGCGAATTTAGTACCGCTACGTCTGGAACGGAGCGAAAGCGCGGCTTCGTTGGAATATTCCTTGCCGCAGCGCTCCTTTGGTCATAATGTTCCCTTCATCCTCTTTCTCTTTTCCTAATCCTTTTTTCTATTTTCCTAACACAAATGCATCTTAAATATATTTAGAAATCAAAAATCAACCTTTTGTTCCCCGCTACGATAAATATATAAATTTTTGCAAATTTATTGTAACTGTTTAGTTACCCATCTCTAAAAGATATTTTTCCGCAGAAGTCACTGCATTCGCACCATCAGAAACTGCGGTTACAATCTGGCGAAGCATCTTTGTCCTCACATCTCCTGCTGCAAAAATTCCTTTTCTGCTTGTCTTTCCTGTTTCATCTGCTTTAATATAACCGCTCTCATCTTGTTCTACAAAATCTTTAAACTCTGCTACATTTGGTTCTATTCCCACTGCAATAAAAACACCATCTACTTCTTTTTCTTCTACTTGCCCTGTCTTTTTATTTTTGATTATAATAGAAGAAGTCATCTCTTCTCCTTTAATTTCTTCTACTGTTGTATCCCAAATAATCTCTACATTTTCTAACTCCATCAAGCGATCTGTCAATAACTTCGCGGCTCGAAAACTATCCCTCCGGTGAATAACATAAACCTTTTTACACATTCTAGAAAGGAAAATAGCATCTTCTACTGCTACATCTCCGCCTCCTACTACTGCAGTTACTTTATTTCTAAAAAATGCTCCATCACAGGTAGCGCAATAAGATACTCCTTTTCCAGAAAGTCTTTCTTCTCCGGGAACGCCTAACTTTCTATGTTTTGCTCCTGTTGCAATAATCACTGTTCTAGTTTCTATCTGTTCTTTTTGTGTCACAACACAATAATGATCATTTATCTGTTCTATCCTTTTGACATCATCTGCTAAAAATTTCGCTCCCATCGCTTCTGCATGTTCCTTAAATTTCATTCCCATATCAAAGCCATTGATATTCTTCATTCCCAAATAATTTTCAACTTCATAAGTATTTAATACTTGTCCGCCACTCATCACTGCTTTTTCCAATACTAAATTCTTTAGTTTTGCTCTTGAAGCATAAACAGCAGCAGAAAGACCAGCAGGTCCTGAACCAATTATTACAATATCATAAATCTCATTCATCATTTTTTTCCTTTCTTATTTTTTAATTTTTAAATCTTCAAATTTCTTAGAATTATAATTCATCAAATATCTATGCAAACAACGAGATATTTTATGGTGATACTTTTATAGCATTTGGATAAATCCTTTTCATTCTTTCATTATCAAAATGTCTATCTATCCATTCCTCAAAATCCGAATCTGCTATTTCTCCATTGTTTCTTTCATTATATCTCATTAATGCTGCACTGGACATAAATATATTTGCAATCATAAAACTAATCAAAAGCCATGTAGTTATTTTTCCTATTCTTTTTGGTATTTTTTCAATCAGTGAAGATATACTCGGATATCCCTTTTTAAACCATACTACTGCAGCAATTCCCCAAAAAAAGCAATATAAAAGATTTATTCTTCCTCCCAGATTAAATGGAATAGAACTATAATCCCAAAATACTGTTCCAAATACAATTTCTGTAAAAACACTGCAAATATATTCATATGCTCCGCCTAAAAAAGTTCCCATACAGAATAAAAAACCTTCGGAACTATCACGATATCGGTATAAAAGTGCTGTGGCAGCAGCAATAGCTAATCCCCAAACAATACTAAATGCTCCCCAAACTACACTGCTTCTGCTCATCCAAACACCCATAGTAATCCTGCAAAAGATAGTTTCTATTATATCTCCTAAAAAAGCTCCAATGAAAAATAACAATGTGACTTTATAAAAACTACATCCATAAGCAAAAATTTCTGGATGCTGTATCTGTTCCTTTACCTTTGTCTTCTGTGGATATGCCTTGTAAATTCTTTCTTCTACAGCTTTACAAATCTTTACTTTTAGTTTTTCGCTGATCGAATCCATCCATGCGTCAGTGGCTTTCCATCTATCTGTATTATGACTTTTTCCAGACAAAATTATCATTGTTGCTAATCCATCTATCACAATTAATACTGTAAAAACCAGAATGATTAATTTCATGATAAATGAAGGAATTATAGTATAAATTCCAAAAAGTAAAGTATTCCCCCATTTGATAATTATAACTCCTAATATACCCCAAATACAAGAGGTTGGCACACTTATATACCCATCTAAATTCCATTTTAGACTTTTATAATCCCACCAGCGTTCATGATACCACTTTTCAACAAGATGACCTGCAATCCATTCCACCAGCGTAGCTAAAATTACACTCCCAATAAACAGCCATATTCCCTGTAAATCTTGTGTGAATACTGTGATAAATATTGCTCCAAATCCATATATCACACAAAACGGTCCATTAATAATACCTCGGTTAGCAAACTTTTTTTGTTTTATAGCTGAAAAAATAGTTTCCAATATCCAACCAATAAAGGAATATACTAAAAAAATCCACAAGAGCATAAAAACTTTTTCAATCATTCTATCTCCTTTCTGTATGAATAAGCATTTGATTTTTTTATGTATTATCAGATAATCTATTTTTCTTCTTTTTTAAAGATTATTATCAAGCAACTCGCTTTTTTCTTTCTATTTCGATTAAATACCATTTAATTTTTTTATTATTTCAAAAACCTTCTGTCTATTTACTCTATATTGTCCATAATCATTATATTCAGCAACTCCGACATAGGCTTCTAGAAGGGCATAAAATAATTGATAAAGCAATATACGCTTTTTTCTATTTTCATCAAAAACCTCATCTGATTTTAAACCATATCCCTCTTTTAATATCGCATTTTGCATCCATGAACTGGAAAATTCAAAATCTATATCTCCCCAAACAGCCCTATCTCCATCTATAATAGCAGCAATTTCGTGCGTATTCTCTCTGAGTAATACATTGCCCTCCCACAAATCTGTATGTAGAAGATGTGGTATCTTGATTTCATCTAATATATATCTATTCTCTTTATATAATCTATTTATCATTAAAACTTCTGTTTCGGTAAAAGAACTCCATTCCTTTAGCCGTTTTAAAATATCTTCTACTTCATAAAAAAGTGCATCACTCCATCTAGTAAAGCAAATTCCCTTTTGTGTGCGCGATAAATAACCAAAATATTCACCTTTTATCTGATGTATTTTAAAAAGATATTCTCCCATTTTATAATATAACTTATCTTTTTCTTCTTCTTTTAAATCCGCCTTCCACATAACAATAGAAGGAATATACTCTACAATCATAAAATCCCTGTCTATCATCAATTTTGAAGTATCACATGACAGCACTTTGGAACTGGGAATTCCTAATTCTCTACATATATTACATACATATACTTCTGCTTCCATTAAATTTTCTTCAAATCCCATAATCAAATGCCGATTAATTGGTCCTAACCGCAAAACTGCCTGTTTTTGTTCTTTTCCATAAACAACATAATAAGTGGTATTAAACAATCCCCCTTCTAAAAGATTGCTGCTGATAATCTCACTTTCTCCTAAACTATGTAAAAATATCTGGCTTATTTCTATTTCAGAAATCTCTTTAAAAAGACTAGATTTTTTATTCATAAATGAATCATTCCTTTCGATCAAGGCATGAAAGATACGTTATCACTTCACAGGGCGAATTTTGTTTCACTTTTCTTTCCCTATTTATCCTCACATTTTTGCTGAAATTCAAAATTTATCCCCTGAAAAACTTAATTTTCATCAAAAAGCCAATACCCCTGTTTCTGAATTTCATTTCTAATACTGCAGTAAAGTGTTCTAATTTCTGAGTAATCACTTATATTCTCCAGAAATTTTATTTCTCCTTCTTGATTATACAAACGTATATAACATTCCTTCATATTCCAAAACCTATCCCCAACATATCTATTTTTCCTTTTTCTACTTAACAGAATATCCATAAAATTATTTTTATAATGCATATTATAATAAATCTCAGCACTTTTTTTTAAATCAATCTGCTTTTCTAAATTATTTTCATCCAAATAGACCAATTTTCCAGATTGAATATCATGAATGTTTCTTAATGAATACTTTCTTACTTCCATATACTTAATCTCCATTACTGAAAACGTATAAAAGTTATAATCTTTTATATTTCATTTCTACTTCATAATCTATTATAACTTTTTATACACTGTTATTTACTTTTCTTATTTATATTTATCATAGTATACCAGATTTCATTTTAAAAATCTACTTCCAGATACTTTATCATATATCTATTCGTAACAGTTCAAACTTTTTATTTTATTTGTTATTGTGAAATTCGCCTTTCACAGATTAAAACAATCAACAAACTAGCGAAGGCAAGGAAGTATTCCATAAGAAGCCCCTTAGAAGACGTTGGTACTTAATGAGCGGTTTCGCAAGAAGCGAAACGGCGAATTTAGTACCACGTAGTCTTACACGGAGCGAGAGCGCGGCTTCGCTGGAATACTTCCTTGCCGCAGCGAACCTTTCACTAAAATTATTTTCTAATAACACTTGACAGGAGAATATAAATCTGTTATATTGTTGGAAATGTTGTATTTTATTGCAAATGATTGGAGTTTTGTGGATATGTTAGCAGATGAAAGAAGGGCAGATATTGTCCGACAGTTAGAACAACAACAAACCGTGATAACATCTAAATTAATCAAACAATATCATGTTTCTACCGAAACAATTCGCCGTGATTTAGAACAGTTAGAAAACCTTGGACTGCTGAAACGAGTGCATGGTGGTGCAGTATCTTTGCACAAAATGAAACAATTTGTGGATTTAGATGTGCGTTTTAAGCAAAACAGGGAAAAAAAGCAAGAAACTGCAAAAGCAGTTTTTCATCTTTTAAAAGAAGATGACTGTATTGCACTTGATACAGGAAGTACAGCAAAAGAAATTGCACTCATGTTGCGAGAATCTTTTCAACGTATGACTGTCGTCACCGCTTCATCAGAAATATTTTCAATTTTAGAATCAAAGGATATGTTTCATCTCATACAAATTGGCGGTGAATATCTGAAAAGTGAAAAAGCATTTTATGGCTATCAAAGTGAAAAAATGTTGAGAGAATTGCATGTCTGCAAAAGTATTCTATGTCCAACAGCATTTTCCCTGCACTATGGATTATCGGACAATGTACCATTGCTCATTCCATTACAGAGAATACTGCTTGAAATTGCAGATGAAGTAATAGTTGCCACAGACAGCAGTAAGCTAGATACCGTAGCAGCTTACCATATCTGTGAAATAAAACCAACATTTATGTTAGCTACTGATAAATCTATCAGTGCGATTCAGAAAAAAAATATGGAAGAAAAAGGTATATCTATTACGATTGGAGGGTAATAAAATGGAAAAAAAGGTACTTTTAATTTTAGTTGATGGAATGCGTCCAGATAGTTTATCCTTATGTGAGCATCCTTATATTTCAACTCTGTTACAAAACAGCAGCTATACTCTTTGTGCTAAAACAGTTATGCCAAGTTCTACTTTACCATGCCATATGTCATTGTTTCAAAGCGTAGAACCTACACGTCATGGTGTTATTACTAATACCTTTACTCCACAGGTAGCTCCCATAGATGGACTATTTGAACAAATACGTCACTTTGGCGGAAAAACAGCCATGTTTTATGATTGGGAAGAGCTGCGTGATATCTCACGTCCGGGATCACTTTGTTTTAGTTGTATGGCATCACCTCAAGATAATGAAGGAGGGCTTCATAAAACCCTGCAAATAACAAAACGAACATTTCTTGAATATTTACCCAAAGAAAATCCAGATTTCGTGTTTTACTATATCGGGCTTCCAGATGGAATTGGGCATACATATGGTTGGATGGGAGAAGAATATCTTTCTTCTATTAGAGAATCTTTTGACAATATAGAACAAATAATAAATATACTTCCTAAAGAATATCGCGTTTTGATCACTGCCGATCATGGCGGTCATGACCGGACACATGGTACAGATCTAAAAGAAGATATGACAATCCCACTCATCTGTAATGGCGCAGAGTTTCCTGCGGGTCATATCCTTCCGCAAATAAGTATATTAGATATCGCCCCAACTATTACTAAAATTTTAGGAATCCCAGAAAATCAGAACTGGAATGGTAAGAGTTTTCTATGAATAATTTGAAACGAGAAAAAATATTGATCGCCTTATGCTGTATCGTATATTTTACTAGCTATATTACAAGACATAATTATGCAGCAGCTCTGGCTGAAATTGTATTAGATATGAACATTACCAAAAGTCAGGGCAGTTTTGCTATGACAGGAATGTTTATCACCTATGGACTTGGACAGTTAATAAGTGGTTTTTTGGGGGATAAATGTAAACCACATAAAATTATTTTTGGCGGCTTGCTCGCAACCGCACTATGTAATATGGGAATAACCTTTTTACACAGTCCTATCAGTATGACTGTCTTATGGTGTATAAATGGTGTAGCACAGGCGATGCTTTGGCCTCCGCTTGTGCGCATCATGGCAGAAAATTTAAGTGAAAACTATTATCGAAAGGCTTGTGTATATGTTGCCATCGCCTCGTCTATTGGATCGATTTCTGTCTATTTATTCGTTCCAATATGTATTATATTATCTGGCTGGCGTCTGTCCTTTTTCATTCCTGCTGTCATAAGCATTACGGTTTCCTTAGTTTGGATATTCACTGAGCCACACTATACTATTATCTATCATACCAAACAAGAACCTGCAAAAAATCCAGAGGACTATCAAAAGAAAGCAAAACAGCAATCTCTATGGTCTATTATATTATTTTCTGGATCTATACCAATTATATTTGCAATTATTTGTCAAGGAATGTTGCGTGATGGTATCACAACTTGGATGCCAACCTTTATTTCTGAACATTTTGCCCTTCAAACCAGCGTATCAATTTTAACAACTGTATTTTTACCATTATTCAGCATCTTCAGCATTTCAGCAGCCTCTTGGCTACAAAAAAAATGCAACAATGATATAACAGCCAGTATACTATTATTTATCATTGCCTTTTTATCTGGCTTGATACTATTTTTCTTCAACAATACAAGTATCACAATATCTGCTTTTTGTATGATGTTGATCACAGGATGTATGCATGGTATTAATATGCTGCTGATCAGTCGGCTTCCCATACATTTTCATAATTATGGTCGGATTTCGACAATTTCAGGGCTATTAAATACTTTTACCTATGTCGGAAGTGCTATTTCTTCCTATGGATTTGCCGTATTTTCCGAACAACTAGGCTGGGGATTCACAATAGGACTCTGGACAATAATTGCCTTACTCGGCGCAATTACTTGTATCATAAGCCTTCCCCGTTGGAATCGTTTTATTAAATAAAGAATGGAGAATTATTATGAATTATCCTGTTGTTTTTGTGACAGGCTCTTCCCGCGGTATCGGAAGAGCCATAGCGATTCGCTTCGCACAATCAAAGCAGTCAAAGTTTCAGATAGCGATTAACTGTGCTCATCAAAAAGAAGAATTAGAACAAGTCAAAAAAGAATTAGAAGAATTAGGAGCTGTCTGTGGTATATATTTTGGAGATCTATCAAATTATCAAGAAGCCTGTCGGATTTTTTCTGAAATTCAAAGTGAATTAGGAAATATCTCTATTCTAGTCAATAATGCTGGAATCGCAGCGATTGAGTTATTCCAAAATATGTCTTATGAAAATTATCATACTATTATAGAAACCAATCTATTATCCACCATGAATAGTTCTCACCTAGCAATTCCTTCTATGATTCAGGCACATTCTGGTAAAATTATTAACATTTCTTCTATTTGGGGAAATGTAGGAGCTTCCTGTGAAGTAGCATATTCCGCTTCCAAAGGGGGCATAAACAGTTTCACAAAAGCACTTGGAAAAGAATTAGCACCCAGCAATATTCAAGTGAATGCTATTGCATGTGGAGTAATTGAAACACAAATGAATCATTGTCTTTCCTCAGAAGAAAAACAAGCTCTTACCCAAGAGATCCCCGCTGGTCGTTTTGGAACTCCCTTAGAAGTAGCAGAACTTGTCTTTCAATTAGCAAATAATCATTCTTATTTGAATGGTCAAGTTTTAACACTAGATGGAGCTTGGACTTAAGGGGAGTTTCACTTCTAGCAATGAATAAAATCTAAAAAAATCTATATACATTTTGACCAAAGGTTCGCATCTGACAGAAATGTTTCCAACGAAGCCGCGCTCTCGCTCCGTTCCAGACGTAACGGTACTAAATTCGCAAATCCCGCTTCTTGCGGGTTTGCTCATTAAGTACCAACGTCTTCCAAGGGGCTTCTTTTGGAAATCATTTCTGTCAGGTGCTAGTTTATATCATAGGCAAATTTGCAAAACATAATCTTATCACACTGATTATTGAAATCATTAAACTTTGAAAATGATCTTTAATATTAACGATTTCATATATTAAAATCTTTACAATCATAACAGTTTTTGATAATTTAGTATCTAAATAGTGTCTTTATTCTCTATGGAAATATAAAATAATATGGACAGTCATTCTTGTCAACAGTGAGTGAAATCTATTCATCTTAATTGTTAAACAAGGATAACTGGTATACTAATTTCTACGATAGCAAATGGGAAAATAGTAGAGAATTTAATATCTAAGTGGTATAATTTAATATTGAAAAAGTCGGCAAATCATTAAAAGATTTATCAGCTTATAAAAATATAGTTACAAAGAAAGAGGTTAAATATATGATGCGAGTAGCAATAGTTGGATGTACGGGAAAATTGGGCAGTACTATTATGAAAAATGCTTTAAATAGAAAAGATATGGAAGTGAGTTATGCCATTGCCAGAAAAGGAAATCCATTTGTAGGTCACAATATATCAGAACTTGTGGGAGGTAAATTTGATTTACCAATCATTGATGATATAGAAACTGCAAAAAATTGTGATATTTTTATTGATTGTACTAATGTAGAAACTTTTATGAATGATAGCTATTCCAAATATAAAAAGATGAGAAAAGCACTTGTTATAGCTACAACAGCATTTTCTGTTGAAGATATAGAAAAGATTAGAAAACTGGCTATGAACATTCCTATTTTTATGTCAGGAAATTTTAGCGTTGCATTATATGATTTTATCGAAACTTTAAAATTTTATGTAAAAAGGATAAGTTTAGATACAGATATCCAAATAGTAGAATATCATCATAGCCAAAAAAAAGATGCTCCAAGTGGAACTGCACTTATGATAAAAAATGCTCTTTTAGATACAAACCCAAAAATACATAAAGAAAAAGTGAATATTTGCAGTATTCGAGGTGGAAATATATTTGGAGAACATGAGGTTATTTTTGCAAATAGTAAAGACGAAGTAGTTACATTTAAGCATCAAGTATCATCGAGAGAAACTTTTGCTGATGGTGCAATTGAAGTATCACTGTGGACAGTAAAACAGACAAATGGATTATATAATATGGATAATTTTTGCAATTCTTTAATGGAATAAGCATAGATACAAATTTCCATTCAAAAATAGGTTAACATTATTCCTAATAATGAAAACAGGCCCTTGGCCTAACAAATAAAATTTTCTTGTATCGTCCCAGATGAAAATATATAAAAAAAGCTAAAAGATTTCTTTTTCTAACATTCCTAGAATAGCCAATAAACTAGCAAAGGCGAGGAACTATTCCAAAAGAAGCCCCTTGGAAGACGTTGGTACTTAATGAGCAGTTTCGCAAGAAGCGAAACGGCGAATTTAGTACCATTACGTCTGGAACGGAGCGAAAGCGCGGCTTCGTTGGAATAATTCCTCGCCGAAGCGAACCTTTAATCAAAATGTTCTCCAAACAATCATAAATCCATTTTTTCACTTTTACACATTTTCCCTAATCCTATCTTCCTAAAATTCTTACATAGAAAATGTATTCTCCCTCTCTAATGATAATAATTTTTGTTTCATCTCTAACCCCTCCGCATAACCTGTCAAATTTCCATTTTTTCCAATTATCCGATGGCATGGAATCACAATAAAAATCGGATTTTTTCCACATGCCATTCCTACGGCTCTGCACGCCTTTTCATTTCCTATTCTTTCCGCGATTTCCTGATAAGTTGCAGTTTCTCCATAAGAAACTTTACATAATTCTTTCCAAACCCTCTCTTGAAATTCTGTACCCTTTGGCTGAAATGGCAAATCAAATTTTTTTCTTTTTCCCTCTAAATATTCTTTTAATTGTTCAGCCGCTTGGTTCATCAATTTGTCCTCTTTTTGTATTCCCTTCTCTCCCTCATAACTCGCAGAAATACGAATAATAGCCTCTCCATCTGATTGAATGATAACCTTTCCGATAGGCAATAAATAATTTTGATAAAATATCTTTTGTTCCTTCATCTTTTTTACTCCGTTTTTTTCACATATTTTACTCTTTTATTTTCGATCCTTATTTATATTTCTAGTTTTATAACATTTATATTAAAATTTTGATACTAATTTATTTTCTTTTCTCCACTCCAAATATCCCATAAATACAATCCAGACATAAGCGCATGTTTTTGGTATCATCAACATTCCTAATAATGGAATCACATCTGCAAATAATACAACTGGAATATAAAATCCAAAGCTCAAAGTGATCGCTAACCACATAAACCGAAAAGAAATATCATGGTTTCTTTTTGCTTCTTGATAAAAAAGAACGATAATAAAAATCCCCATAATAGCAAATGGAATATTCCGATAAATTCCCCAAGATAAAGGAGCATCTGCAGAAGTCCATTTATTTTGTGGAAATAGGCACAAACCAATTCGTATAATCGCAAGTGCATACATGATTATTGTCAAATTTTTTCTTCCCTCTATCTGATATCTCTTTCTCCAAATATAATATAAAATTAAATAAAATATTGTCATAGTAATAGATGTAATTAACTTTCCAGTTCCCAACGCCTGTACATGAGCTTCCAATCCATCTGTACAAAGGGCATATGCGCGCGGAATGAGATGAAAAGCATCTCCTCCTCCCAGCACTACAGCCATAATTCCAAATAAGCGAGTTTGTTCTTTTTTCGCTCCTTTTATCATTTGAACTCCTAAAAAAATTACTGTACATAAATAAATAATATCAAATCCTGTTTCCATAATCGCCTGCATAAAAATCCTCCTTTATGAACATAGTTCATCTTCCTTTAAAAAAATAAGCCTTCCAAAAAGCTCTTATTATTATTCATCTAATATTCTTTTTAAAATCTCCTGAAAAAAACTACTGTTTTCTTCTCCATTCTTTAACATCCACATCATTTGTGAAAACACAAAACTTAAAAATTTTTCTTTTGTAAAATTTTCATCAAATATCCCCTCCTTTATTTTATTATCTACCTCTAAACCGTGCAAAAATCCCTCTTTGATATGTTTAAAATAAATTTCTTCTATATTTTTTCCTTTTCTCTTCTCCTCTCCTGTCAATTCTACCATCTGACTTAAAAATTCCTGCTGAAATTGTTTTATATTCTGAAATAAATTTTGATATACTCTTCCAAATAATTCTGGAAAAGATATATCATCTCTTATATCACAAGCCTGAGAATGAAAAATATTTTTCCAAAAATCTTCCACCATCGCAAAAATAAGATCCGCTTTAGATGGAAAATAATTATAAACTGTCCCTACCGATATCCCACACTCCTTTGATATCGCCCTTATGTTCAATTTCTCCATTCCATCTCTTTGCACGATCCCTTTCGCTGCCTGCAAAAGTAAATCCTTTGACGTCACAGAATAATTCATTTTATCACCTCTTTCCTCAATATGAACATAGTTCATTATAAATTTCTTTCTTTACTTTGTCAAGCCTTTTTCAAATATTTCAAAATTATTTTTGTAATACAATAATACTTCAAACATTTCCAAAATTATTTGAAGTATTAAAAAGTATTACCTTTATTATAAAGATATAATTAACATCTCTTCTTCCCAGAATAGCCAATAAACTAGCTCCGGCAGGAAGTGATTCTAAAAGAAGCCCCTTGGAAGACGTTGGTACTTAATAAGCAAACCCGCAAGAAGCGG
>CANRVK010000017.1 GCA_947643285.1 uncultured Eubacteriaceae bacterium | reverse complement strand
CATGAGAACCATAGATCGCAGGATTGCCGCAATCCGAAAGAAAATGGAACAGATGAAAGAAGGAACAGTTAGAAATAGATCGGATAAGGAAAAATAGATTGTTCAATCGTAGAAAAATGAAAAAGGTAAGAGGTGTGAAAGATGGAGAAGAACGTACCAATTTGGGAAAAGGCTTGCTTAACGATAGAAGAAGCCGCAGAATACAGTAATATAGGGATTACAAAATTATATGAGATGACCAACCATCCGCTTTGTAATTTTATCCTTCATGTTGGACCAAGAAAGCGCTTAATTAAGAGAAAAGAGTTTGAAAAATATTTATCACAACAGATAGAAATTTGAATAAATAACAAAGTTTATTGAAAAATGAGCCTGTTTATAGTATGCTAACTACTGTATCAGGCTCATTTTTGAAAGGAGCTTGCAAATGGGAAAAAGTTTAAAGGGAAAGGAATTAGGAACAGGAATTACACAGAGAAAAGAGGGAAAGTATTCAGCAAAATTTACCAGTAAGAGTGGAAAAAGAGTAGAAAAATATTTTGAAAAGCTTTCGGAAGCAAAACGCTGGCTGGAAGAGGCAAAATATAAGGATGCACATGAGAACATAGGAAGTTCTACTAGCATGACGGTAGATGCGTGGTTTCATTATTGGATAACAGAGATCAAAGGGAAAACAGTACGAAGAAATACAATAAAGGGTTATTCTAACAGTTATGAGCATCACATCAAAGATGGAATCGGAACTATGATAATCAGCGAAGTAAAGCCCATGCATTGCCAAAACATCTTGAATATCATGGATAGGAAAGGATATGCTAGTTCTAGTATGAACCAAGTTAGAATTTGCATCTATCATCTGTTTTCGAGTGCAGAGGAAAACGGAATTATTCCATCAAATCCGGTTAGACGGTCAGTCAAGTGTTCCAAAAAGACAGAAAAAAAGACCAGAGTACTTACATTAGAAGAACAGGAAAAGTTTTTAGAAGCGGCAAAGGAAACCCGTTATTATGCACCATATCTTTTCTTATTACATACAGGATTAAGGGCAGGAGAAATGATCGGACTTCAATGGGAGGATATTGACTTTCCAAATCGTATGATACAGGTAAGACATTCTATGGAGTATGATTCTTCTAATAATAAATTTATCCTAGGAGAACCAAAAAGCAAATCGGGATATAGGAAGATACCCATGACACAGGTCGTATATGAATTACTGTTAGAGATATGGAATAACCGAAAAAAACAAAAGATATGTGTGATGGAATTTTCGGAGTATGTTTTTTTAAATCGGAATGGGAAACCGAATAAAAATTGTGCTTATGATATAAGCCTAAAACGAATTTGCAAAAATGCAGGGATACCGAAAATTTCGATGCATACGTTAAGACATACCTTTGCTACGAGGTGTATCGAATCAGGAATGAAGCCAAAGACTTTACAGAAGATTTTAGGACACGCAAATATTTCGATTACAATGGATTTATATGTACATGTAACAGAAGAAGAGAAGGAAAAAGAAATGAAACGATTAGAAGAAATATATCAAATGAAATAGGGTGTCGTAAAAGTGTCGTAAAGTGATTTAAAAATTTCTTAAAAAACTTTAAAATATAAAGTTTTTTAAGATAAATAGGAAATTATATGTTATAATACTATTTATTGTCCATTTAGATGAGGTCGATGTTGTTGCATTTTATGAAATTAGAAAGTGTGGATTGAAACAATAGACAAATGGATTACATTATTATATAATAATGGCGTTACAATAAATTAAATTCAGCGGAATAGAATAATGAAAAGTTTTTATAGAAAGATGGTAGATTATTCTGAGGTTATAAATTAAGCTGAGGGCTATAGATTTTAAGGAGGTATTGCTTCATGGTGGATATCAAAAATGCAGATGAAAAGCAGCTTTCTGAAATGAAAGCTTGGTTTTTTAAAGAAAATGTCCGCATTATGCAAGAAAAACAGAAACTAGAGGAAGAACGACGAGAATTTGAAAAGGAAAAGAGAGAAACATTAAGGGAGATAGAACAACAACAGAGAGTGAAAGAACTAGCGGAGAAGCACTTAAAAAAGGAGCAAGAATTATTTGAAAAAAAGCTAGAAGTACTACAGAGAGAATTGAGGCAGTTAGCATATGATAGACAGAAGTTAGAAAAGGAAAAGGCTATTTTCAAAGAACTAAAAGGACGTCAAGCAGCTCAAAATACAAATACACAAACTGCTACACCGAAATTATTTTTTAAAGGGGTGAATAGTCAATCTTCGTTGAGGAAACGATATCGAGATTTAATCAAGATTTTTCACCCAGATAATTTAGGTGGAGATACAGTTGCATTACAAAGCATCAATCAGGAGTATGATTCTTTAAAGAAAAAATATAGTGTTTAAATGCTTTGTTGTTATTTTTATTATAGTTCAGTTTGATTTCGTTTGGTTTAATATCAAAGGGTTCGCTACGGCAAGGAGGTATTCCATCGAAGCCGCGCTTTCGCTCCGTGTAAGACTACGTGGTACTAAATTCGCAAATCCCGCTTCTTGCGGGTTTGCTTATTAAGTACCAACGTCTTCCAAGGGGCTTCTTATGGAATACTTCCTTGCCTTCGCTAGTTTGTGGGCTGTTTTACTTTTTGAAAAGAGAGTTTCAGGATAACGATAGAATAGAAAAGCGAAATGATAATTGATATTATTTGTTATAAGAAATTCTAAAAGAGCGATATTATTTTGAGATGATATTTTAAAACCCATATATAAAAAAGGTAAAGATATCAAAAAAGTAATATCGCTTATTTTAAAATTAGTAGAAGAAAGTATATTTTTGATATGATAAAAAAAGCAATAAATTAGAAATATAAATGGGATTTTGAAATTTACTATAATTTAGTATAAAGGATAAAATAAAAAGTAAAGGGAGAAAAAAGATGAAAACATGGATACATCCAGAAGATCCATATCAAATGAATTGGATAGAGGGAAAAAATGAATGGGGAATGGTAAAATGTCCAAAAGGAATTTCTGTGAAGACAGAACAAGAAGTGGAACATAATAATATTTTAAAAGAAAGATATATTTTTACAAATGAGATGCCATATGATATTTTTACTTCTACTTTAGATATCGCAATTTATACTCCATTTAATGATAATTATGAAGCGGCTGAGGTATGTATGACAAACCGCTGCCATACACATATTTGGTGTGGAAAAAATGTGAGCTATGTTATGGCACTTCGTATGGGAAATAAAGGTCCACATTTAGGATTGATGCTGACAAAAGGGAGTTTAGAGGGCTATAGTGTAGAACGAGATTTGGAAAAAATGAGCAATGATAGAGGAGATTTTTTGCTGCATCCAGAACCTTTTCATTTAAAACCAAAAGAAACTTATATAATAGAATGGGTATTATTTTGGCATGAGGGAAAACAGGACTTTTATCAGAAGTTAAGAAGTTTTTCTAATTACATAGAAGTAAAAGCAGATTTTTACACTGTTTTTTATAGAAGAAATGATTCAAATACAAATTACTCCGATGAATGGTATGCCAGTTGTAGTGACAGATTTGACAACGAAAGAAGAAAAACAGATAGAAAAAGATCAAAATAATACTTATATTTTAAAAGAATATGCAGATCAAGTGGGAGAGAAAAAATATTTAATAAAAGCAGGGGAAGTAGAAACTATTTGTAATATTTTAGTGATGCCAAAGCTTTTAGAATTAGTACAAAAGAGATGTCGATTTATCGCAAGAAATCAACAATATCATGCAAAAGATAAAAAAGAGCCTTTAGATGGGGCATATCTTATCTATGATACAGAGGAAAAACATCTTTATTATCAACCTCAGAATGATTATAATGCAGCTAGAGAGAGAATCGGAATGGGAATTTTATTTGCAGAATATTTAAAATCTGTTTCTGATACAGAATTATATGATAGTCTTATGAAATATAAAACCTATATAGAAAGAGAAATTATAAATCCAGAAACAGGAGAAGTATTTAATGAAGTAGGAAGGGATACATTAGTACTGCGTTTATATAATTATCCTTGGATAGCATTATTTTATATAAAACTATATGAATTGACAAAGGAAATCAGAAATTTAACAGTTGCCACTCGTATTCTCAGAACGTATTATCAAAAAGGAGGAGCGAAATTCTATGCAATTGGAATTCCTGTGGTGGAAATTATTACCTATCTGTCAAACGAAGGAAAAAGTAAAGAGAAAGAAGAAATCCTTTCCTATTTAAAAGAACATGCAGAGTTTATTATAAAAACAGGAACAAATTATCCTTGTCATGAAGTTTATTATGAACAAAGTATTGTAGCTCCAGCAGCAGAATTTTTGTTTGATATTTATAAAGTAACAAAAGAAGAACAATATTTAATAGAAGCGAAAAGACAATCAGAGATTTTAGAATTATTTAATGGATTACAACCAGATTATCATCTTTATGAAGTATCCATTCGCCATTGGGATGGTTTTTGGTTTGGAAAATATCAAATGTATGGAGATACTTTTCCACATTATTGGAGTGCTTTAACAGGAAATGTTTATCGGAAGAGAGCAGAAGAGATGAAAGATACATTCTATTTAAAAAAGGCAGAGGCTTCTTATAGAGGAGTACTCAGTTTATTTAGAGAAGATGGCAGCGCTTCTTGTGCGATGGTATATCCTATAACAGTAAATGGAAAAAGGACGCATTTTTATGATCCTTATGCAAATGATCAGGATTGGGGATTATATTTTATGTTAAATTCTATACATAAATAATAATATTTCTTGTTTAATTTTGATCAAAGGTTCGCACAGGGACGCATCTATTCCAACGAAGCCACGCTTTCGCTCCGTTGGAATAGATACTTGCTGACGCGAACCTTTGTTAAAGTGTTCGTTTAAATCTATAGGGGTTTGTTTAGAATGTTGATTTTTTATAATAAGGAAAAGTGGAATTAATTGGTAGAGTTAATAAAAAATAGTTGCTTAATCTTTTTCTATTATATATAATCAATTATTATCTAACATCAGATAAAAAAGAAGGTAACGAGGTAAAATGAGATGGAGATAAAAGAGTATTTAAAAAATCATAAATTATTGGCAGATGGAGCTTTTGGAACGTATTTCGCTCAGATAACAAAAGAATATAAAATTCCGTCAGAATTTGCTAATATACGAAATCCAGAATTAGTGAAGAACATTCATATTGCATATAAAGAAGCAGGGGCGAAGTTAATTCGTACTAATACATTTGCCGCGAATAGAGAAGTTCTAAATTGTACGAAAGAAGAACAGAAAGAAATTTTAATAAAGGGATTTGAAATTGCAAAAGAGGCAGCGAAAGAATGTTATATAGCAGCAGACATTGGACCTATTCCAGAATATTTTTCATCTGATTTGGACGAACTATTAGAAGAATATTATAATATTTGTGATATATTTTTAGAGTGTAAAGCAGAGATTATTTTATTTGAAACTTTTCCAGATTTTACTTATCTAGAACCATTAATTTCCTATATAAAACAAAAAAAAGATGTCTTTCTCATCGCTGAATTTTGTCTGGATCGGTATGGTTATACGAAAAAAGGGATAAAAGTGGACAGATTATTAGAACAAGCTGGAAAGATAAAGGAATTAGATGCGGTGGGATTTAATTGTGGGATCGGATGTGGGCATATGCTTGAGATATTAAGGAAAGTGAAATTTCCAAAGGAGAAATGGATCAGTGTTATGCCAAATTCTAATTATCCAGAATTGTTACAAGATAGAGCGATATATTTAGACAATACAGAATATTTTTCAGAGAGAATGAAGGAAATTTCTGATTTAGGAGTGGATATTTTAGGAGGGTGTTGTGGAACTACGCCAGAATATACAAAAGCCTTAAAGAAAAAAATAGAAGAGAAAAAAAGAAAAACGGACGAAAAGGTTATAATAATAGAAAAACGAGTAGAAGAGAAAAAGGAGTTTCATAATCTATTTTATGATAAATTAAAGGCGGGAAAAAAGGTAGTGGCAGTGGAGTTAGACCCACCTTATGATGCGAAGATAGAAAAGGTTTTAGAGTGCGCGCATCGCTTAAAGACAATAGGGGCGGACATCTTAACTTTTGCAGATTCTCCTATGGCAAAGCCTAGAATGGATTCTATTTTAACGGGTGTGAAAGTGCAGTCAGAAGTAAATATTCCAGTGATGCCACATATTAGTTGTAGGGATAAGAATATGATTGCGATGAGAGCACAGCTTTTAGGCGCTTATGGGAATCAAATCAGAAATTTATTATTAGTGACGGGAGATCCTGTTCCGGGAAGTGAGAGAGGAGTTATCACAAGTGTTTTTGACTTTAATTCAATTCGATTGATGGAATTTGTAAAAGAAATGAATGAAGAACATTTTTTGGAAGAACCTCTTTTTTATGGTGGAGCGTTAAATTATGGAAGGGCTAATATAGAAGTGGAAATAAATCGAATACAAAAAAAAATACAGGCAGGGGCGACTTATTTTTTATCACAGCCTGTATTTTCTGAGCAAGATATGGAAAAGATTTCTTATATTAAGAGCAGAGTGAATACAAAAATTTTGTGTGGAATTATGCCACTTGTTTCATACCGAAATGCCATGTTTATCAAAAATGAAATCACAGGAATTTTTGTGCCAGATGAAATAGTAAATGCTTTTTCTTCTGATATGACGAGAGAAGAAGGAGAACATACAGGGGCAAAGTTAGCAGGAAAAATCATGAAAGAAATGCTGCCTTTTGTAGATGGCTTTTATTTTATGCTTCCTTTCAATCGAGTGAAATTAGTGGAATTATGTATGATGTATTCAGAAATGAAGAGATAGGAGGAATAAAATATGACAAGAGAGGAATGGAAAAAGTTTGTAAAAGATAGATTTTTATTGTTAGATGGTGCTACGGGAACAAATCTTCAAAAGGCAGGGATGCCAACAGGAGTGTGTCCGGAACAATGGATTTTAGAGCATAAAGAAGTGATATTGGAATTGCAAAAAAACTATGTAGAGGCGGGGACAGATATTTTATATGCCCCCACTTTTTCTGGAAACCGAATAAAACTAGAAGAATATGGATTGGCGGATAGATTAGAAGAAATCAATCAAAAGTTAGTGATGCATACTAGGGAAGCGGCTGGAAATAAGGTGCTAGTAGCAGGGGATATCACGATGACAGGAAAGCAGTTATATCCGATCGGATCGCTTTATTTTGAAGAATTGGTAGAGATATATAAAGAGCAGATACGATGTATGGTAAAGGCAGGAGTGGATCTGCTGGTTGCAGAAACAATTATGAATCTACAGGAAGCTAGGGCAGCAGTATTAGCGGCAAAAGAAGTCTGTGATTTGCCGATTATGGTAACAATGACATTTCAAGAAGATGGACGTACTCTTTATGGGACAGATCCTAAGACAGCATTGATTGTTCTACAGAGTTTAGGGGCAGATGCAGTAGGGGTGAATTGTTCTGCTGGGCCAGATGCCATGATTCCGATTATAGAAGAGATGAAAAAATATGCTGTTGTTCCTCTTATCGCAAAGCCAAATGCTGGACTGCCAAAGATAGATGAAAATGGAAAGAATTATTTTGATATGGATGCGGATACATTTGCTGATTTTATGGAAAAATTGGCACAGGCGGGAGCGGCGATTTTAGGTGGCTGTTGTGGGACTACGCCAGAATATATCAAAAAGATAAAGGAAAAAACAAAATATACAGAAGTTCCTATCTATTCTAAAACTCCTAAAAGAGTATTGTGTTCCGAACGAAAAACAATAGAGATTTCCTTAGAAGGGCGCTTTTTTATTGTGGGAGAGAGAATTAATCCGACGGGAAAAAAGAAATTGCAGCAAGAACTAAAAGAAGGCAAGATGGAAATGGTGCTGGATATGGCAGCGGAACAAGAAGAAAAAGGAGCAGCCATTCTAGATATCAATATGGGAATGAATGGAATAGATGAAAAAGAGATGATGATAAAAGCGATTTATGAAGTATCACGCTGTGTGAGTACGCCACTCTGTATCGATTCTAGTCATGTGGATATCATTGAGGCAGCACTGCGCATTTATCCTGGACGTGCGTTAATTAATTCCATTTCATTAGAAAAAGATAAGATGGAACATCTTTTGCCAATTGCCAAAAAGTATGGAGCGATGTTTATTTTACTTCCTTTATCAGATAAAGGTTTACCAGAAAATCTAAATGAAAAAATAGAAATTATCAATACGATTATTGATGAAGCACAAAAGTATGGCTTAACGAAAGAGGATATTGTAGTAGATGGGTTAGTCGCTACAATAGGAGCGAATCCCAATGCAGCGAGAGAAACATTAGAAACCATTCGATATTGTAAAGAACAGCTTCAGGTGGCTACGATTACAGGACTTTCTAATATTTCTTTTGGATTGCCAGATCGTATTTCTATCAATACTGCATTTTTGACTATGGCAGTTCAAAATGGTCTTACTATGGCGATTGCGAATCCATCACAAGATTTATTAGTAAAGGCAGCATTTGCTTCAGATCTGCTGCTCAATAAAACAGGTGCAGATATCCGCTATATTAATAAAATAAATAGTTTACAAAAGCCAGAAGAATCAAATGAAAAAGAGGAAAAATTACAAAAACCGCTGATTTATGAAGATGTGCTGAAGGGAAATCGAGAAATAATCGTAGAGCACGCGAAAACTATGATAGAGCAGGGGAAAAAGGCAGGAGAGATTATTAATGAGATTTTGATACCTGCTATTAATGAAGTGGGAAGATTATTTGATAAAAAAATTTATTTTCTACCTCAGTTAATCTCTTCCGCAGAAGCGATGAAGACAGCGATAGAATATTTAGAGCCTTTGTTGGAAAAGAAAAAAGGAGAAAAAGCACTGCCTACTATTGTATTTGCTACGGTAAAAGGAGATATTCATGATATCGGGAAAAATTTGGTAGTTTTAATGTTAAAGAATTATGGGTATAGGTTGATAGATTTAGGAAAAGATGTGTCAAAGGAAGAGATTGTAGAAACGGCGATAAAAGAAAATGCACAGATAATAGGACTTTCTGCGCTGATGACTACTACCATGATGGAAATGAAAGAAGTGGTTATGTATGCGAAAGAGAGAAAATGCAGAGCGAAAATAATGATTGGAGGTGCGGTGATCACAGAAAGTTTTGCAGAGGAAATAGGGGCAGATGGGTATTCTAAGGATGCTGCAGATGCGGTTAAGTTAGTGGAAAGGTTGCTTTCGTAAGATGGTAAAGGGAGGAAAAGTTTCCGCTTAAGGGAAACAACATTCCAACGAAACCGCGCTCTCGCTCCGTTCCAGACGTAGCGGTACTAAATTCGCCGTTTCGCTTCTTGCGAAACCGCTCATTAAGTGCCGACGTCTTCCAAGGGGTTTCTTTTGGAATTGTTGTTTCCCTTAAGCTAGCTTGTTGGCTATTCTAGGAATAAGAAGGCTTTTGGGCTGATAATATTATTTCAAAAAAAGATGAGAAATTAGTTTGTGAAGTGTAATAGGGGGAGGATTTGACTTTTCTTTGAAGATAGTGTTCAATTTATCAGTGAAAATTTAAGAAAATAGGTAATTGTGAAACTTATTGATGAATATTTATGTAGTTTATATAAGAAGGAGTTTGTTTTCAATAGTTTTTGATTAAATTCTGATACAAAGATAATAAAGATAGGAAGAGAGATTTTTTTGCAGAATAGTCAATAAACTAGCGAAGGCAGGGAACTATTCCGAAAGAAGCCCCTTGGAAGACGTTGGTACTTAATGAGCAAACCCGTAAGGGTTCGCGAATTTAGTATCCACTACGTCTGGAACGGAGCGGAAGCGCGGCTTCGTTGGAATCGTTCCCTGCCGGAGCGACCCCAGAGGGTACTATTTGCCAATTTTTTCTAGCAGTGACGATAAAAGGGCTAAATAGTAATGAGTGTTTTGGAAAGGCAAACATCGGGTATTGACAAATGAATAGTTTGTTGCTATGATTACAGATAAATTATGTAGAGTGAAAAGGATAATTTTTTTGGATAGGAAATAAGAGAAATTAGAATGTATAGAAATAGACTAGATAGAGTTTTGAAATTTAGTAAAAGAGGTGAAAGGTGATATGAAGAAGATATTTTTTTCAATTTTAGTGGAAAATACAGCGGGTGTACTCAGCAGGGTGTCAGGATTATTCAGCCGCAGAGGTTATAATATCGATAGTTTATCCGTGGGAGAAACAGAAAATTCAAAATATTCACGAATGACAGTAGTCGCTTCGGGAGAAGATGAAATTTTAGAACAGATAGAAAAGCAACTGAGAAAATTAGTAGATGTGAAAAAGATTGAAGAGTTAAAGGAAGGGGCTTCTGTATGCCGAGAGCTTATTTTGGTAAAAATAGGAGTTGCGGCAGAAAGAAGACAGCAGGTAATAGGAGTTGCGGATATCTTTAGAGCAAAAATTGTGGATGTATATCAGGATTCTTTAATCATAGAATTAACAGGAACAGAAACAAAATTAAATGCATTTTTGGATTTGTGTAAAGACTTTGAAATTAGAGAATTAGTAAGAACTGGCGTCACAGGACTCACAAGAGGGGCTTGTCGTTAGGGAAAATAATCATGGTTATACATTTTTTGCATAACAGCAAATTTTACATAATTTATTAATATATGGAGGAAAATATTATGGCAAAGATTTTTTATCAAGAGGATTGTAATCTTTCTTTATTAGATGGAAAAACAATAGCAGTAATTGGATATGGCAGTCAGGGACATGCACATGCATTAAATGCAAAAGAATCAGGCTGTCATGTTATTATCGGACTCTATGAAGGCAGCAAATCATGGGCGAAAGCAGAAGCTCAGGGATTTGAAGTATATACTGCTGCAGAGGCAGCAAAGAAAGCCGATATTATCATGATTTTAATTAATGATGAGAAACAGGCAAAAATGTATAAAGAATCTATTGAACCAAACTTAGAACCGGGAAATATGTTGATGTTTGCGCATGGTTTTGCGATTCATTTTGGTCAAATAGTGCCTCCAAAGGATGTAGATGTTACTATGATAGCGCCAAAAGGACCGGGACATACCGTGAGAAGCCAGTATCAGGAAGGAAAAGGTGTGCCTTGTTTGATCGCTGTACATCAGGATGCTACAGGAAAGGCTCATGATTTAGCACTTGCTTATGCGTTAGCTATTGGCGGAGCGAGAGCTGGTGTTTTACAGACTACTTTCCGAGAAGAAACAGAAACAGACTTATTTGGCGAACAAGCAGTTCTCTGTGGCGGAGTATGTGCATTGATGAAAGCTGGTTTTGAAACATTAGTAGAAGCTGGATATGAACCAGAGAGTGCATATTTTGAATGTATTCATGAAATGAAGTTAATTGTAGACCTCATTTTTGAAAGCGGTTTTGCAGGAATGAGATATTCTATTTCTAATACAGCAGAGTTTGGAGATTATATTACAGGACCTAAAATTATTACAGATGATACGAAGAAAGCGATGAAACAGATATTAAAAGATATTCAGGAAGGCACTTTTGCTAAGAATTGGCTGTTGGAGAATCAAGTGGGCTGTCCTAATTTTAATGCGATGAGAAGAAGAGAAGCTGCTCATCAATTAGAAGAGGTAGGAAAAGAACTTCGTCAATTATATAGTTGGAATGATGGAAATAAATTGATTGATAACTAAATTTTATGCTTGCTAAGTGTATAAAGTTGATACTTTTATTCTCGCGATCAACAAGCCAAGTGGCTGTTTGTAGACATTTGGCGACTGCCATGAGGGTCAAATACTTCGCTGCTTGCAGTGAGGTATTTGATTAGATAGAAAATAGAAGAATAAAAAGGGATAGGACTGTCCTAAAATAGAAAATTTCTATAAGAGATAAATCTGTTTATCTCAAAGAGAAACGCACTAAATATATAGGAGTATTTGTGTGTTGATAGAAAAATCTATTTTAGGATAGTTCTATTTTTTGGATGTGAAAGATTAGTTTCCAAGATTTACTTCTATACAGAATATATTTCATGTGGTAGGATTAAATTGTAACAAAGTTGTAACAAGTTTGTAACATATGAGATTGTATTCTAGTAATACATACAAATAGAATACGGGAAAAATAGGAGGTTTTAATATGATAAAAGCATCAATAATAGCATTAGCAACTATGGTAGCAGGAAGTGTATCTTTGATACCACAAGATTATACAACAGTGAATCAAAATGATAATTGTGTGGTGATAAAATCTGTGCAGAATTGGGATGAATTACAGGAAGTTTTATCGGAATTAGGTATTTCTTTTGAAGATAATTGTTTTAATTGGAATATTCCAAATTTGCCGGATATTAATGTTCCAGATAATGATAAACCAGATAATAATCTGCCAGAGGACAATGTTCCAGAAACTCCAGAAGATAAGCCTGAAACGGAAAAGCCAGAAGAAAATAACTGGAGTGTATTTGCACAACAAGTATTAGAGTTAGTGAATGAAGAGAGAGCAAAGGTAGGAGCAGCTCCATTAAAAATGAATGTAAAAGCGGTTCAGGCTGCTGATGTAAGAGCCAAGGAAATTGTAACATCTTTTTCTCATACAAGACCAAATGGAAGCAGTTTTTCGACAGCTTTAACAGAGAGTGGAGTGAATTTCAAAACAGCAGGAGAAAATATAGCTTGGGGACAGAAAACACCGCAAGAAGTAATGAATGTGTGGATGAACAGTCAGGGACATAGAGCGAATATTTTAAATACAGCTTTTACAGAAATCGGAATAGGAGTATATCAAGCACCTTCTGGAATTATATATTGGACACAATTATTTTTACACTAAATTTGTTCAAAGCATTTAGACTTTAGTAAATTCAATTAAATTTTAATATTTGTAATAAAAAGTAAAATATATAAAACAATAGTTCTTGTGGCATATCTTTTTTAAACTAATCTAAAATAGGATAGAGAAAGAATGCCACAAGAAAGTATCAGAAAATCATATAAAAAGAAAATGAAATTTAAGAATATATAAATTTCCATAAGATTGAATGAAAAATAATTGGAAGGTTTTGGATTTAAGAAAATAGAAAGCAGTAATATTTGACTACATGGTGATCATATGAGTTTCTTTATGAAAAATATAAACTTGGTTAGAAAGGCGTTCTTGCTCGGAGATTTCTTGTGTATTGACCTCTTTTACCATATGTTGTAAGGTTTTTTTTGTTATTATTCCATTTGCTGGAACTAAGATTACTTCATGAATACTGCTGGGAAGAATGAAAATGTCCATATCATATTTTTGAGAAAAGGCTTCTAAAATTCCATCATATAAAAAAGTAGCAGAGCCATTTAAACGCAGATGATTGGTAAGTACATACATAGGAATCGCATCATCATCGGCAGGGTCTGGAATGAGTTCTTTTAAAGCTTGTTCTGAATTAGGATATTCTTCTAAAATAAATTCTTCTATTAAATCAGACATTTTTTTTAATTGTGGTTTTAAAATTCTGGGGGTATTTTCTTTCGCGATTTGGAAAAGAGTATCATGTGAAATATTCCATAAATGAAGATGTTCTTTTTGAATGAGAATGGTAGCACTTCCTAAACCATCTGTCGGAAAAATTACGTAAAATACAAGGGCTAAATCTAAAATACGGTGAAAAGGTGTATTTTGAAGCAATTTTTTATTTGCATTAAAATTAATCAGCTTATAAACGATATGATGTTTTATTTTAGAAAAATCTTTGAAATCTTCTATTTGAAAAGGAATGTCACAAGGATAGTTATGAAAAACAGACAAAATTTCATCTATAATTTCATCGAAATTTTTTCCTTCACAGTAGGCTTGGTAATAATCATTGAGATAGACAGCAGGAGAAAGATGATGGTTTTTAGGAAGGATAGAAAGACCATCCATTTCTAAATTGTTATTTTTTATCACTTTATGAATGAGTACCTGTGTATTCTCATCATAATAAGTTTCTATTTCTTCTTTTATTTTTGTTAAAAAATTTTCATAATTCATATCAATTCCTTTCCTGAATATTACTAAAATGAGAAATCTGGCGATTGCCTAGAATAAAAAACTAATTAATAAAAGAAATGCTTTGAACAATTCTTTAATAGAATAACATAAATTGTGATAAAATGCAATCATATTTTACTATATGTAAGAAATTACCATTATGGTTTGGGATTATTTAGGAAATATGGTAAAAGGTTCGCTGTGGCGAGAAATATTTCCAACGAAGCCGCGCTTTCGCTCCGTTCCAGACGTAATGGTACTAAATTCGCGGTTTCGCTTCCCTAGAAACTGCTTATTAAGTACCAACGTCTTCCAAGGGGCTTCTTTTGGAAATATTTCTCGCCACAGCTAGTTTATTGGCTATTCCACGGAGAGAAAGCTTGAAATTTCAATTTTTGGAGTTAAGGAAATGTTATATTTAAGGGGAATGGGAATAGCAGTTATAATCTTATTTTTTTGTGTTATTTTTTGGTAGAACAAGGGGTTATGGTAAAATCATTTAAGTTGCATTTTTGAGTTGAATTTGATATGATAAATGAGTAACTTTTTAAGAAAAAGATTTTTTATCTTAAAAAAACAGTGAACAGAAGTTAGGGAAAGGTGTTAAAATGAAAAAAAAGCCGAATGAATTTGATGTACATAAGTTTATTCGAGAATATGGAAAAGCGATTATCGCGATTATCTTCATTATAAGCTTTGTTATGGTTGGATGTTCAAAAAAAGAAGAATTACAGGAAACCGCAATAGAGGAAGAACGCCATAAAGTGATCACGATTACAAGTGAAAGTTCTTCTTCAGCACGATTAAATGATTTACAAAAAGATTTTTATCCAGAAATTAATCAACTGATGAAGCGGTATTTTCAGGCGAGATTAGCGTTAGATATGGAAACTTTAAAACAGATTGTAAATCCAATAGAGGGGATATCCAAAGAGCAATTAGATTATGAAATTAATGGAATAGCGGGCGTAGATGATTTCCGCAAGATTGAAGATTTTTTGAATATTGCCTGCTATACAAAACAGGGACTTTTAGCGGATACCTATGTAGTATGGGTGTATTATGAAATTAAATTTGCAAATGCACAGACCCCTGCTCCAGCGCTTAATAAGATGTATGTTTGTACTGATGATACAGGAGTGTATATTTATAATGGAACGATTGAAGGAGAAATCAGTAATTATTTAGATGAAGTATCTCATGAACCTGATGTGGTTGCATTAGTGGAGGAAGTAAATGAAAAATTAGAAACAGCTATCAGTCAAGATGAAGAATTGAGAGGGATATTTGAAAAGTTAGGTGTAGAGAAAGAGCAGGAAATGTCATCTGTACAAGAGTGATAAGCTTTTTTAGTCTAGTGTTATCCTAAAACTTTCTTTTCAAAAAGTAGAATAGCAATGAACTAGCGGAGGAAAGGAAGTATTTAGGAAGAAGCCCCTTGGAAGACGTCGGTACTTAATAAGCGGTTTCGCAAGAAGCGAAACGGCGAATTTAGTACCGTTACGTCTGGAACGGAGCGAGAGCGCGGCTTCGCCTAAATACTTCCTTTCCGGAGCGTCCCCTTTTGACTTTCAGGTAAATTTTTATATTTGGTATGGAAATATTCATGGATATATTGTATAATAAAAAAATAAAATGGAAAGATTAGATGAGCAGAAGTGAGATAATATAACGAAAGAAAGCTGTTGTAAAAATTGGTTTTATAGCAGCTTTTTATCTATTTACTTAAGTAATTTGAGAGGGAATATTGGTATACGGAAACATATTTGTTTTGAAATAAGGGAGAGAAATAAAATGTATGATAGAAGGGAAATGATTCATAGAAAGCAGAAAGGAAAGCAAAAGAAGTTTTTATGGAGGAAAAAAAAGAGATTCGTTTAAATAAATATTTAAGTGATGCAGGGATATGTTCACGCAGAGAGGCGGACAAGTTAATTGAAAGGGGAAAGGTTTTAGTCGATGGGGAACTCGCTTTTGTAGGAATGAAAGTGTTAGAGGAACAGAATATTTTAGTAAATGGAAAGAAAGTGCAAAAAGAAGAAGAATTTATTTTGTTAGCTGTGAATAAACCAAAGGGAGTGGTCTGTACTACAGCTACAAAATTTAAGGAAAAGACTATTGTACAATTAGTCGGATATTCAAAGAGGATTTACCCGATAGGGAGATTGGATAAAAGTTCACAAGGGTTGATTTTGATGACGAATCAAGGAGAAATTGCAGATAAAATATTGCGCGCGAGTAACTATCATGAGAAGGAATATTTGGTTACAGTGAATAGAGAAATTGTTCCAGCTTTTTTAGAACAGATGAGAAATGGAATTCCTATTTTGAATACCATCACGAGAAAGTGTGAAGTAAAACAGACAGGAAAAAGGAGCTTTTCCATTATTCTGACACAAGGACTTAATCGGCAGATCAGAAGAATGTGTGAATATTGTGGTTATCGGGTGACGAAACTTAAAAGAGTGCGAATTATGAATATTTTATTAGGGGATTTAAAAGAAGGAGAATATCGAGATGTGACAAAAGAAGAGAGAGAGGAACTTTTACGATTGATAAAAGATTGATGGTTAAGATTGTTAAAATAGTCTTATGATATTTAATATTTAGAATCGAGAGGGAAAGATGATGGAAAAAGAGGAAATAAAAAAGAGAATAGAGGAATTGAGAGCACAAATTTCTTATCACAATAATCTCTATTATAATGAGGATAATCCAGAGATCACAGACTATGAGTATGATTTATTGACAAGGGAATTAAAAAAGTTAGAAAAAGAAAATCCAGAATTTATCACAACGGATTCCCCTACACAAAAGGTAGGCGGAAAGGCGAAAAGAGAGGCAGGAGTGTTAGTAAAACACAATGTGCCTATGTTGTCATTACAAGATGTTTTTTCTAAGGAAGAGGTTTTTGAATTTGTGGAGAAAATGCAGGCGGAATTAGAAGAACCGGAGTTTACAGTAGAATTGAAAATTGATGGATTATCAGTAGCTTTACGCTATGAAAATGGAGAGTTAGTAAAAGGGATCACCAGAGGAGATGGGATCACTTATGGGGAAGATGTGACAGAAAATGTGCGTATGATTAAAGATGTGAAAAAAAAGTTAAAGACGGCTGTCCCATATTTGGAAGTCAGAGGGGAAGTTTATATGTCGGAGGCGTCTTTCTTAAAAGTGAATGAAAGACAAGAATTATTGGGAAAGAAGATATTTGCAAATCCAAGAAATTGTGCAGCAGGTACATTACGCCAATTAGATTCTTCTATTGTGAAGGAAAGAGGGCTATCGTTATTTATTTTTAATGTACAAGATAGTAAAGGAATTTCTTTTGATACTCATACAGAGTCCTTTACATGGATGAAAGAACAGGGAATTTGTGTGATAGAAAAATACTTTGTCTGTCATACAAAAGAAGAAGTATGGGATGCGATTGAAAAGATAGGAGAGATGAGAGGCACTCTTTCGTATGATATTGATGGAGCTGTGATAAAGGTCAATCATTTAAAAGATAGAGAAAAAATTGGGGCGACTTCCAAAGTTCCGAAATGGGCGGTTGCTTATAAATATCCTCCAGAAGAAAAGGAAACAAGGCTTTTAGAGATTGAGTTGTCAGTAGGAAGGACAGGAAGAATTACACCTACAGCCATTTTTGAACCTGTTCGTCTATGTGGAACGAAAGTAGAGAGAGCTACACTTCATAATCAAGATTTTATTGATGAATTGGATATTAGAATAGGGGATACGATTGTGGTCTATAAATCAGGAGAGATTATTCCAAAAGTAAAAGCAGTGATAAAAGAAAAAAGACCAGAAGATGCAAAGCCTTTTCATCTGCCAGAAACTTGTCCTATCTGTGGAGCACCTGCGATACGAGAAGAGAATACGGCTGATTTGCGCTGTACAGGAACAAATTGTCCAGCACAGTTAAGCAAACATATTATTAATTTTGTAGGAAGAGATGCCATGGATATAAAAGGGTTTGGAGAAGTGTATGTGGAAAGTTTGATACAAGAGGGATATTTAAAAAACATAATAGATATCTATCATTTGAAAGAACATAAGGAAGAATTAATTGAAAAAGGGTTGATAGGAAAGGAAAAGAATACGACAAAACTCCTAGATGCGATTGAGTCTTCTAAAAAGAATGAGCCACAGAGATTATTAGTAGGGCTTGGAATACGAAATATTGGAAAGGCAGCAGCAAAGGATTTGATCAAATATTTTGGAAGCATAGATAAAATGAAGGCAGCATCTTATGAAGAATTATTGGAAGTTCCTGATATCGGAGAAATTACAGCACAGGGTATCTATGATTTCTTTAAAAGCGAGGAAAATCAAAAGGTTTTAGAAGAATTAGAAAAAATGGGAGTCAATATGAAGGGGAATGTGATAAAAGAAGAAGGAGGAAAACTGTCTGGATCTATTTTTGTTATCACAGGAACATTGGCTAGTATGTCTAGAAGTGAAGCGCAAAAGCTTATTGAAGCGCATGGAGGGAAAGTTTCAGAAAGTGTTTCTAAAAAGACAAGTTATGTATTAGCAGGAGAAGAAGCGGGAAGTAAACTCAAAAAAGCGCAGGAATTGAAAATAGAAATTATGGATGAAGAAACACTTCTTAAAATGGTAGAAGAGGATAACAGATCCGAATAGAAAAAAGAAAGGATTGCATACAAGGGTTAGACATGATAAAATGACAAAAATAAAATACAACAAGAAGTGGTGGTGAAAATATGCCAATTAAAGCACAAAGTGATTTACCTGCAAGAACGATTTTAGAATCAGAAAATATTTTTTTAATAGATGAAACAAGGGCTATATCACAAGATATACGCCCTTTAGAAATCGCTATTTTAAATCTGATGCCTTTAAAAGAAGAAACAGAAACACAATTATTACGAGCATTATCCAATACTCCCCTACAAGTGGATATCACATTTTTGGCGATAGAATCTCATGTGTCTAAAAATACATCTGCAAGTCATTTGAATAAGTTTTATACTACATTTCGAGAAATAAAAAATAGAAAGTTTGATGGACTTATCATCACAGGAGCGCCTTTAGAACAAATGGATTATCATGAAGTGAACTATTGGGAAGAATTATGTATCATTATGGAATGGTCAAAAAAGTATGTAACTTCTACCTTGCATATCTGTTGGGGGGCACAGGCTGGGTTATATTATCATTATGGTATCCAAAAATATCCGTTAAAAGAAAAATTATCTGGAATCTATTCTCATCAGGTGATAGATAGGACAATACCAATGGTTCGAGGGCTAGATGATATTTTTTTAGCTCCTCATTCTAGATATACGGGGATTCAAAAAGAAGATATCATAAAGAATGATAGTTTATCTTTATTAGTAGAATCAGAAGAAGCAGGTCCATTTTTAATCATGGCTCAGGGAGGCAAACAATTTTTTGTGATGGGACATCCAGAGTATGATAGAATGACTTTAGATAGTGAATATAAAAGGGATTTAAAAAAAGGATTAACCATACAGATGCCAAAGAATTATTATCCACAGGATGATTCTGAGAAAAGACCGATTCTGACTTGGAGGGCACATGCGAATACATTATATACGAATTGGCTTGATTATTATGTGTATCAGGTGACACCATATGAATGGGTTTAAATTTCTGAAAAAGAAATATTTGTCTATTGTTATGAAAGAGATATTGATGGAGAAAAAGAAATCGTTATTGTTTTATTTACTAGAGGGAGTGAAAGGGGGACGCTCCGGCAAGGAAGTATTTAGGCGAAGCCGCGCTTTCGCTCCGTTCCAGACGTAGCGGTACTAAATTCGCCGTTTCGCTTCTTGCGAAACCGCTCATTAAGTGCCGACGTCTTCCAAGGGGCTTCTTATGGAATACTTCCTTGCCTCCGCTGGTAGTTGGCTGTTCTACTTTTGGAAAAGTGAATGTTACAATAATCTATAAAATTTCAATGAGGAGATATGGAAAAGTAAATTTCAAAAGATTGACAAAGAATGTATAGTTTATAAAAATTGGAGGAAGATAAATGTTAAAAAAGACAAGTACTAAAATAGAATATGATAAAGAAAATCAAAAGCCTATCTTAAAGTGTAGTATTTGTACAGGAGAACAGGTAGCAGGATTTAAAAATATACATACAGGAAAGTTTGAAGATGTAATGCTCATAAAAAATGACAAAGATTTGAAAGAATTTATGGAAATGTATGATTTGAGTTCTGTGCCAAAAGAGTATTGAGTATTAATAATATTATTTGATTATATAAAACTGTTAAGGAAATATTTTAACTTCATCAAGGAAGTCCCTGCTTCTAAGCCGCCAAGGCGAAAGCGGTGGGTTGGGACTTTCTTGTTTCAGTGGGAGTCTGCACTCCCACTGAAAAGCTGCGATAGCAGCTATGAGGTTATGAGCAAGTAGCGAAGCGGATTGCGA
>CANRVK010000016.1 GCA_947643285.1 uncultured Eubacteriaceae bacterium | reverse complement strand
TACCATTACGTCTGGAACGGAGCGAAAGCGCGGCTTCGCTGGAATACTTCCTTGCTGTAGCGTCCCTTTTGACTTTCACAATTACCTAATATTAATAAAAATATAAAAGGAGAATATGGAAATGATATGAGAAATATCAAAAGAGAAGAAGTTGTAGAAGAAAATGGCTTTGTAGTAAATACAAAAGGAGTATTAATAGAATATCGAGGTTTTGATAAATATGTAACGATTCCTAGAGAAATAAATGGAATAACAATTACTTCTATTGGAGATGGAATATTAGATTTTATGTGGATGTATGCATTTTGTGACCATGAGAATTTGGTCAGTATTATGATTCCTGACAGCGTTACTTCTATTGGAAACGCGGCGTTTGAGGAGTGTAGTAGTTTAACTGATATTATTATACCTGATAGTGTAACTGTTATTGGGGATAATGTATTTGAAGGGTGTAGTAGTTTGATAACTATTGCTATCCCTAATAGTATAAGTTCTATTGGAAATTTTGCTTTTAGTGGCTGCAGTAATTTAACGAGTATTACCATACCTAATAGTGTAACTTCTATTGGAAATTTTGCATTTGAGGCCTGTATTAGTTTAACAGATATTACTATCCCGAATAATGTAATTTCTATTGGAAAGGGTGTGTTTTCAAAATGTTTTGGCTTAAGAAATATTATAATAGAGGAAGAAAATATAACTTTTATAAATATAGATGGAGTTTTATTCAATAAACAACAACATTCATTACTTTTTTATCCTCCAATAAAGTCTGATGTGTCATATGTTGTATCTGATGGTGTGATATCAATTGAAGACTATGCTTTTGATAATTGTAGGAAATTAAGAAGTATTGTACTTCCTGATACGGTTACAATTATTGGAAAGGGAGCATTTCATGAGTGTTTGAGTTTAAAGGATATGACAATACCAGCTAGTGTCACAATGATAGGAGCGTATGCATTTGAAGGTTGTAGTAATTTAAGAAGTATAACAATTCCAGTTAATGTAACTTCCATAAAGCATTATACTTTTTGGGAATGTTATAGTTTAGAATCTATTTTTATTTATAATGATAATATTGATATAGATGAAATGAATCTATTAGGAGATAGGGAAAAAATAGTGATATATGCTCATGAGGGTTCAACAACAGAAGAGTATGCAAGGAGGAAAGGATATAAATTTTGTCCATTAATTTAAATTTCAGAGTTTTGGAATGGCTTAATTTAGCCAAGGGAGAAAAAATGTCGGTTAGAATTTATAGAAATTAGTATATTAGTTCGTACAAAGTAATTAGGATAAATAGATTTGTATTATAATATAGCATGAAAAGGTTGAATTATAACGAAAAAGAAGAACAATTTAATGAAAGAATTGATTTGTTAGAATTAATTTTTGGATGAAGATTTTTCGATTTAGATTTTTCTTGCTTTGTTATTTATATTTGTTATAATATAATAAGAACGAGTGATTTTAGTATACGGAAATGTAGAAAAAGAGGGGGAGGAAAGTGGATAAAAAGATTAGTATAATGAAAAGTATCTAAAAAGTTAATGTTTGTTTCTGTTATAAAGCAATATTCTGTGAAAAATCCTTGAATTTATAAAAGTATATGGTGAATTAGTGTAAATTTTAATTTTTTAATGTAAAATAGATTTATTTTCTATAGGTTAAATGGGATTTTCTAGTAAATAAGAAGATATATTAATATTGAAAGAAAAATTTGAGATTATTAAAAATTTAATGGATATTAGTGATTAGTTATCAGATTAGATAAGAGTAAAAACTAATTATTAGGGGGATCGGTCAAATGGGAATGAAAAAAATAATTAACTCTTATATTATAAAAAGAAAATATGAATTTATTTTTTGTGTTGTTTTATTTCGATTTTTAAGTAGTGTTTTAAGCTTCTTATATGTGCCAATTATTAATTATTTAGAAGAAAACGCATTGAACAGAAATTGGCATACTCTTATAAAATATAGTCCACTTCTTATCTGTTATATTTTATTTTTTATCGCATTTCAGTATCTAGGACAATTTCCAGTACAAAAATTTTTTATAAAAATGTTGCAGAATATAAGAGAAGCTTATATTAAAAAGTTATGGAAGATAAATCCTATTGAGATAGAAAACATAGGAGATGAGCAATATTTATTAGGATATAATAAACTTTCTGATGGCAAACAATATGTAAATTCGGTGGTAGGGTTTTGGATTTCTGCGATAATGGTAGTGTTGACTGTTATTTATATTATAGTATTTATGAGTCCTATTTATGTGGTTATTATTTTAGGATTGATAGCAATCATGTTTTTTATGTTCGTTATGTTAAATCCATTAGAAGAGAAACAGGAAATGGTATATCATCAAGAAAAAAATAATATTTCTATGATTAATAATATGATGCAGGGTGTAGATATCATAAAATCATTTTTTATGCAGGAAAAGATGTTGCGTTTATTTCATGAGAATACCGTTCAAATAGCAAAGTTAGAGAAAAAACGTTATCATTATTCTGTTTATATGGAAGTATTACAACAGATAGTACAATGTGGAATCATGATTTTACTCCCTTTTGGTACAGTATTTTTAGTATCGAAAGAGAAAATGGGGCAGGGAGTTATTCTTGTTTCTTCTTACATATTTTTCTTTTTGATGAATCAGATTAATTCTATGATTAATCATTTTGGAACAATAAAACAAATAAATGCGACAATTAATTTTGTGGATAAAATATTCAAACAGACAGAACAAGAAGACGAAAAGGAAGAGGAAATTAGAACAAAAGAATCTTTAATTCTAAAAGATATAACGATTGCTTATGGAGAGAAAGAAGTGATAAGTGATTTTTCGTATGAATTTCCTATGAATGGATTTCTTTGCATTAGTGGAGAAAGTGGAAAAGGAAAAAGTACGTTAATTAAATTTCTATGTGGATTATTACCATTAAAGAAAGGGAAGGTTTACTATGGAAAGAAAGAGATAGGAATGAGAGAATTACAAGAGATAGTGTCCTATGTTCCACAAAATGTATTAGCTTTCCCTATGGATATCTATGAAAATATAGGAATGGCAAGAAAGAGAGATTATAAAAAGGAAGAGATTAATCAGATAATAAAAGATATTTGTAGTAAATATAGTGAAGAGATAATAAAAACATTAGAAGAGGCAAAAGATGCCACAAAACTTTCAGGAGGGCAAAAACAGCTTATGAATATTGCAAGAGCTGTGTATAAAAATGCGGATATAGTGATTTTAGATGAACCAACGGCATCGTTAAATAAAAATCTGATAGAGAGTTTTATTGATTTTTTGATAACGCTTTCTAAAGATAAGTTAGTGATAGTGGTAACGCATGATAATCAGGTGATAGAAAAGGCAGGTATTCATATAAAGTTGTAGTAGTTACTTTTAGAATTATTTTGTATGTTAAGGGAATATTTTTTACGGATTTTTTATTGATAGAAAGCAATTTGTATGAAAGTTAGTGGTTTTGCTTTTTATTGTGAATGGATAAAAACAAATGGTATAAAGAAACGAAGAGAGTTGAAAGATGATTGGGTGATGGATATGAAAAAGTTATGGAATATGTTGGATAAAACTTCGTGGAAGGCAGTTTTATATTTTATAATAGCCTCGATAGCTATTTCTATTAGTGGGACAAGTACATCTATGATCGCAAAATATTCAGTCAATGGATTACTATATCATGATGATTCTGCATTTATTATTATAAGAAATTTATTGATTTTGTTAATGGTCGGTATTCTGATTGTAATTTTATTCCGAAGATTCGGATATGCAGAACTTATGAAGATACGTGTGAGTTTGGAAAATAAAGTATTCAAATCTGTATTATACAGAAGAGTAGACGAACAAGAACAAGTGAATAATGGTCAGATTATTTCTAATATCACACAAGATGTAAAAGTAATCATCAGTTTTTTGGAATCTGATTTGCCAGAGGTGATAGAATCACTGGTAACAGCTTTGATTATGTCTATTATTGTTTTATATTATAATTGGATTATATTTTTATTAGTATTAGGATTATCTGCTATATCTTCCTGTTCGATATTTTTTTCAAAAAAGATGTATCAATTTGATCAGGATATATTAAAGCAAAATGATAGAGGGAATACTTTATTGATGCAATTATATCATTCTAGTGCGATTTTACATATGTATCTTGGTACAAAAAAGATGATGGAAGAATATAAGAAAATAGCAGTTTCTATATCAGAATCGGAGATAAAGAAAGTTAGATTATCCACGATGTTTTATCTTTTAGCAAGTACTTCTAATCTATTGAGAGAATTAACGGTGATTATATTAGGACCATTATTAGGAGGATTTGATATAGGAACAGTTTTAGCGATGTTAAATATTACCAGTTTTATGGCAGATATAATTCCTGCTATAAGCGATGCCGTATTAAAATTTAGTAAAATGTCGGTTTCTTGTGATCGATTATATCCAGTAATCAATAGTGAAGAAGAGAAATTAGAGGAATTATCTGATTCATGCACAGAGGTAGAAGAAATAGTTTTAAGAAATGTATCTTATCACTATGATGGAACAAATGGATTTGAGAATATGTCATTATGTTTTAAAAAAGGAAAAATTCATATTATATCTGGAATGATAGGAGCAGGGAAAACAACACTTCTAAAAAATATATGTGGTCTATTAATACCGGAAAGAGGAGAAATAAGGGTTAATAATCAGACGATGGATGCTATAAGGCTTAGACAAATAGTATCCTATGTGGATCAAAAATCAACTATATTAAATGGAAGTATTATGGAAAACATCTCATGTTTTGAGGAAAGACCAGAGAAACAAAAAGTATATCTTTTGCTGGAGAAATTAGGGTTATCGAAGTGGGTAGAAGGACTTGAGAAAGGAATAGATACCGTTTTAGATAGTGAAGATGAGAATCTGTCAGGAGGGCAAAGACAGAGGATAGCAATAGCGAGAGCGCTTTATCAAGAGAAACCTATCATAGCGTTAGATGAGCCGACAGCATCTTTAGATAGTGAAACAAAAGAGCAAGTAATTGATTTATTAGAACAGGTTAAAGATAATCATATAGTAATTATTATTACACATGATACCTTTTTGCTTAATAGAGCTGAGTTTGAATATAAGATGTAAAGGGTAGTTTGGGGATAGTATAAGGAAGATAATGCTGTGGCTGGGTTGTAGGTTAGATTTACATAGATATCAAGGGTTCGCTCAGACAAGAAAGTATTCCAACGAAGCCGCGCTCCCGCTCCGTTCCAGACGTAGCGGTACTAAATTCGCAGCCCCGCTTTTCGCGGAACTACTCATTAAGTACCAACGTCTTCCAAGGGGCTTCTTTTGGAATACTTTCTTGTCTGAGCTAGTTTATTGGCTGTTCGGAGAAGAAAGATTGGAAATTAAGATTACATGAATGAGTTGATAAATATATGAAAGTATTTGTCATTTAAAGATAAATAGTTCTTCAATAGGTGCATCAACTGCCCTTGAAATATCAATCGCTAATTTTAGTGATGGATTGTATTGAGCTTTTTCCAAACGCATAATGGTTTCACGGCGCACTCCAACTTGTGCTGCTAACTGTTCTTGAGTTAGTTCTTTTAGTTGTCTGTATTTTTTTAGTCTACATTCAAACTCTGGCATATCTATTCCTCGCTTTCCTCTAACTGCTCATCATGGTCATAATGATATAATAGAAATTCACTGAGGAATACTTCAAGTGCTAAGGAAAGGGCAACAATAATAATATATGCAATAAATGTATATTCTAAATTTCCTATAAGTTTGCCTTGCCCTAAGATTAAAGTGGCAATAAAAATAATAGTTAATGATGTTTTATTTGCTGAAAAATGAGCTTTCATTTTATTTTCTTTGTATCTCTCGTCCATAAATGTATTGGATAACTTCCCTTCGTAGAAAAAACCAAAAAATCCAAAAAACATAAAAAATCCAAAAGGAAAGATGGTTTTATCTATACTATAAGTCCAAAAACCCATAAAACCAAAGCAGCCAAAGAACCCTAAAAAACCCAATTTCGGATTAATTTTTCGGGTTAATTGTGTAGATATCACGTTGTTTTTGTTTGTAATAATAGCTTGTATCAATAATACTACAAGATATAAGATATATAATGCAAGAAGAATACCTGAAATAATCATAGGAAGGTCTTGTATCTGAAAAATATATTCAGATAAATCCATTGGTACAATAAATCTTGATTCATTGAAAACTATGGTATACCATGTAGATATTCCCATGAACAGAGCACATATTATGCCAAAGAAAATTGTAATTTTAGTCTTAGTTTTTTTCATACTTAATTCCTCCTGAATGAGATGTATTTATATCTTTATGAGATAAATATATCACTTAAGGATTTTTATGTCAATAAGAAAGATACAAATATATCACAAAAATTATCAGGAATAGAAAAGTTGATGTAGAAAAACCATACATCAACTTTTGAACATTCATTTAGTTTTATCAGACAAATTAGAAAAATAATTTAAGTTTTAAGAAATATACACAATTTTTAGTTATAGATTTAATTCACAATATCTTTGTAATCTTCAGAATTTTTTTCAAACCAGTGGATAGCATAAGAACAAGTTAAAACAGCCTTTTTCTTCTGCTTGCGCAATTCGTCTACTAATTCTAACATAAGTTGATTAGCAATTCCTTGTCCACGTAGAGAATCATCCACAAAAGTATGATTGACATCGACAGTATTTTCATCGATAGAAGGAAAAGTGACTTCTGCAATAAGTTTATTTTCTGTATTATATAATGCAATTTGATTTTGAGAATGAATATAATTCATAAATTTGACCTCCAAAAAATAAGAATAAAATTTGTTTTAATGTCAACATTTAGTTAACATAAACTCTAACTATAATTTATACATGATATTTAACAGTTTCCTACCATTTTATAGTAAATTTATTGTAAGTTATAGTAAATACTTTGTCAAGAGAGAAAGAAAACAGCTTCCCATTTTAACTCCTAAAATCAGTAATTCCCACTCCTTCCACAGAAAACTCAAAGAAACATCACCATGTCTTTTATAAACCAGAACAGCCAATAAACTAGCTTGTGCAAGAAACTATTCTAAAAGAAGCCCCTTGGAAGACGTTGGTACTTAATGAGCAGTTCCGCAAGAAGCGGGACTGCGAATTTAGTACCACTACGTCTGGAACGGAGCGAGAGCGCGGCTTCGTTAGAATAGTTTCTTGCACAAGCGGAAACCCTAATCCTAATACCTCAAAAATAACGATATAGCCAAATAGCAACAAATTTTTCTTTTATTCTTATGATTTTGGATTGAAACAAAAGCAAATAGATGGTATGATAACCATAAGCAACAAATTTTACATGATTTATTTTTAACTTCATTTTGTTGATACAAATCTATGCATCAAAGCAACCGCTATACTGAAATTAACATAGAACCAAATATAGATTTTTATTAAAAATTTATCAAAAATAAAAAAAGATGGATAGGAAGTTCCTATTCATGGAAAGGGTGAAATATGGATAAGAAGTTACCAAAGTCAATGGAAGAAATGATCAAAAATGTGAGAGAAAAGCTTGGAAATGAAACGAAGTTAGGAGATATGTTTGAGAAATGCTTTACAAACACATTAGATACTACTGTAAAACATATGGAAGATGGAACGACTTATGTTATCACCGGAGATATTCCAGCTATGTGGCTGAGAGACAGTGTATGCCAGTTAAGACCTTATCTGATTCTGGCAAAGGAAGATGAAGAAGTGGCAGATACCATAGAAGGACTGGTAAACCGTTTATATCGCTGTATTCAAAGTGATGCCTATGCAAATGCATTTAACGAAAAAGGCGATGGTATGTGCTGGGAAAAAGATGAAACAGATATGGGACCAGATATTTGGGAAAGAAAATATGAAATTGATTCTCTTTGTTTCCCGATACAATTAAGTTATTTGCTGTGGAAAAATACAGGAAGAACTTCTCATTTTAATGAAGATTTTAAGAAAGCAGTATCTATTATATTAAATGTTTGGAGAACAGAGCAGAATCATGAAGAAAATTCTCCTTATCGGTTTATCAGAAAGAACTGCTATTTTACAGATACTCTATCTAGAGATGGAAAGGGAAGTTTCGTAAAACCGAATATTGGAATGACATGGTCTGGTTTTAGACCGAGTGATGATGCCTGTGTATATGGTTATTTAGTACCTTCTAACATGTTTGCAGTTGTTGTATTAGAATATATCGCTCAGATAGCAGAGGTTGTTTTAAAAGACGAGAAATTAAAAGAAGAAGCACTCAGTTTTTCAAAGGAAATCAGAGAGGCGATAGAGAACTATGCTGTGCTAAGAAATTATGAATTTGGCAGAGTGTATGCATATGAAGTGGACGGATTCGGACAGTATCTATTGATGGATGATGCAAATGTTCCTAGTCTATTGTCTATTCCTTATTTGGGATATGTAGATTTTAAAGATGAAGTTTACCAAAATACCAGAAAAATGATTCTGAGTGAACAAAATCCTTATTTTTATAAAGGGACAAAAGCACAGGGCATTGGAAGTCCACATACACCTATCAATTATATCTGGCATATTTCCTTGGGAATGCAGGGGCTAACTTCTGATGATAGAGAATATAAAAAACAGATTTTAGACACAATCGCAGCAACCGATGGCGGAACAAATATGATGCATGAAGGATTTCATGTAGACCAACCAGAGAAGTTCACAAGAGATTGGTTTTCTTGGGCAAATGCAGTATTTTGTGAATTAGTGTTGGATTACTGCGGATATAAGGTGGAAAGATAGTTTTTTAGATATTTGCTGTGTTGGAAGGGGTTATTTTGAATATAGCAGGATATCTGAAAAGCGGTATGAAATTGGAGGATTAAAAAAATGAAAAAAGCACATATTATTTCACATACACATTGGGACAGAGAGTGGTATTTACCTTATGAAAAACATCATATGCTGCAAATTGAACTGATGGATACATTATTAGATACCATTGCAAGAGATGAGAATTTTAAGAGTTTTCATCTAGATGGACAGACCATTATGTTAGAGGATTATTTACAAGTTCGTCCAGAGAGAGAAGAGGAATTAAAAAAGGCGATTCGAGAGGGGAAGATTCAAATCGGACCTTGGTATATTTTACAAGATGAATGGCTGACCTCAAGCGAGTCCAATGTGAGAAATTTCCAGATGGGAGCGAAGGACTGCAAAAAATATGGAAGCCGCTGTGAGGTGGGATATTTTCCGGATTCGTTTGGAAATATGGGACAAGCACCACAGATTTTAAGAGAAGCAGGAATTGATACTGCTGTATTTGGACGTGGAGTGAAGCCTACAGGATTTAATAATGAAGTATCAGATAATGGATTTGAATCAAAATATTCAGAGATGTATTGGGAAGCTCCAGACGGGAGCAGCGTGTTAGGGATCTTATTCGCGAATTGGTATAGCAACGGAATTGAGATTCCAGTGAATGAAAAAGAAGCGAAAGAATATTGGGATAAGAAATTAAAAGATGCGCAAGCATATGCCTCTACAGATGATCTGCTTTTTATGAACGGATGTGATCATCAGCCAGTACAGACTGACATAGGAGAGGCAATTCGCGTGGCTTCTTCTTTATATCCAGAGATTTCTTTTATACACTCTGACTTCCCTTCTTATATTGAAGCGGTTAAGAAAGATTTGCCAAAAGATATGGCAGTTATTAAAGGAGAACTCAGAAGTCAACATACAGATGGATGGTTTACACTCGCAAATACAGCTTCTGCTAGAATTTATTTAAAACAGATGAATCAGCGGTGTGAGATGTTATTTGCAAAAGTAGCAGAACCTCTTTGCACAATGGCAGCGGCATTTGGAAAGGAATATCCACATCATTTATTCACTTATGGCTGGAAATTGTTGATGCAGAATCACCCACATGATAGTATTTGTGGATGTAGCGTTGATGAAGTCCATAGAGAGATGGTGACTAGATTTGAAAAGGCGGAACAAGTAGCACTTCATATTATAGATGAAACGATGAATTATTTTGCAGATAGAATCGATGTTTCTTGCTTTAAGAAATATGGAGAGGAAAGTGTTGCCTTTTTTGTGGCGAATCCAGCAGGATATCAGAAAAAAGGTGTGGTAGAAGCGATTATTCCAGCGAAAAAGTTTTATTTCAATGATTGTGGTGTATGGGAAAGTATTCGCATGTCAAGAGAGGTAGTTTTGCCAAATTATAAGATCATAGATTCTGAGGGAACTATATTAAAAGGAAAAGTGACTGTATTGCCACATGGATTTGATTATGATTTGCCAAAGGATAAGTTCCGCCAGCCATTTATGGTGAGAAGTGTAAAAGTAGTCTTTGAAGTGGAAGAGATTCCTGCGTTTTCTGTGGCTGCATTTGCATTAGTAGATGAAAAAGTATTACAGGTGGAAGAAAAGGAAACAGAAGCTCTTTTAAAACAAGATGGAACGATTGAAAACCAGTTTATTCATGTGAAAGTAGAGGAAAATGGATCTCTTACGATTACAGAGAAGAAGAGCGGACGAATTTATCAGGAATTAGGTATTTTAGAAGATTGCGGTGATGTAGGAAATGAATATATATACGGCACTTTAAAGAATGATGAAGTGATTACTACAAAAGATGCAAGACCGAAGATTGAAATAGAAGAACAAGAAGATTATAGAGTGGTTGTGAGAGTGGAACATAAGATGTGGATTCCGAAGTCAGCAGATGATACTCTGGCAGAAGAGATTGCGAATTTAAGAGGGTTTAATGGGAGAAAGGCAAAGAGAAGCGAAGAAAAGATAGAGATGCCAGTGACTGTTTGGTATACGATTGAGAGATTGAGTGAAGCAGTGAAGGTGAAAGTAGAATTTGAAAATCAGGCACTTGATCATAGGATTCGCGTGTTATTCCCGACGAGAATTAAAACAGAAGTACATTATGCAGATTCTATTTTTGAGGTGGCGAAGAGAAAGAATGAGCCGGAAAAAGAATGGCAGAATCCTTGTAATGCAGCTCATCAACAGGCATTTGTCAATATTCATGATGCAGAAGGTGGTATCACGATTGCAAATAGAGGATTGAATGAGTATGAAGTATTGAGAGATGGAGAAAATACAATCGCATTGACAATTCATAGAGGTGTGAGAGAGTTAGGCGATTGGGGTATTTTTATGACACCAGAGGCACAGTGCTTAGGGCATAGAGAAGTAGAATTTGCAGTGATCGTGCATGATGGGGAGAATTTATATCATTCTTATCAAACCGCTTATGATTTCCAGAGAGAAGTTGTGGCGAAAGAGATAAAAGGGAATATTGCTTCTATTGCGCCGAAGTTTGAGTTATTAAAGGCAGAACATGGAGATGCGATTATTTGGTCTTCTTTGAAGATGAGTGAAGAAACCAAAGATGTAGTGGGTAGATGGTATAATGTATCGGGACAGACAGAAGAATTAGAGATAGTTTCTCCTTATGTGCTTTATCGTACTAATTTGCTGGAAGTTGTTAATAGAGGGAAGATGGAAGGAAAGATAGAAATTGCACCTTATAAAATAGTTAGTGTTGGAATGAAATAGAATAGGGATAGAGAAATTTAGTAGAGCAAGTTCCGCTTAAGCCAAGGAACTATTCCAACGAAGCCGCGCTTTCGCTCCGTTCCAGACGTAATGGTACTAAATTCGCCGTTTCGCTTCCTGCGAAACTGCTTATTAAGTACCAACGTCTTCCAAGGGGCTTCTTATGGAATAGTTCCTTGGCTTAAGCTAGTTTATTGGCACGGCTGGGTTTTGATGCTTGTGTTTATAACATTTAGATGAATTGTTTGATATATGTAAGAGCTATAGAGGTAGCGAAGAAGGATTGTAAAAAAGACTATATTATAATATTTCATGAAACTGAGGAAGAGATATGAAATAGAATAATATAGTTTTTTTGGAGTTTTAAGGGGTAATTTGGAATTCTTTTACTATGAGATTCGTCTGTTTTGCTTTTTCTAATAGATATTTATATCTTTTTTGTGCAGCATTTACTTCATAGATGTAACAATCAATTAAATCAGGATCTACAACATTCTCAAAGTTGGAATAGGCAGAAGCCAAGGCACATTTTGTCTGTTCAATTTCAGATAATAGATATTTTTCTTCATAAGCGAGAGCTAATTCTTCTCTTTTCATATTCCTGCTTTCTTCCTTTCAATCATCCTTTTATGTTATGATTCTTTTCTCCTTACAAGTATAGTCCTAAAATTGGTAATTTATACATACAATGGAAAGGGGGAGGGATAAATTTGGAAAATAATATTTTAATTGGAATTATGATTATTAGCGGTCTGGTACTTATCATTTCTACTTTATTTTATTATCCGGGATTTTTAAAAAAATTATTAATGAGATTACTGTTAGGGGTAATTAGCATCACAGGAACGAATTGGATTTTAGCGATGTGTGGGATTGGAATTTATGTCGGAATTAATGCGCTTTCTGGACTCACTTTAATGTTATTAGGAACACCGGGATATCTTTTATTATATGCGATAGAAACTTACTTCACATATCAGTTATAGTTTCCTTTTTTTACTGTAAAAAGTAGTGGAATTATTTTTTATATTATTGCCCATTATAGCAAAATCAGTTTTTCATAAATTAGGAGGGCTAAAAAGTAGCGTAGGGAAGAAAGTATTCCAAAAGAAGCCCCTTGGAAGACGTTGGTACTTAATGAGCAACTCCGCAAGAAGCGGAGCTGCGAATTTAGTATCCATTACGTCTGGAACGGAGCGAAAGCGCGGCTTCGTTGGAATACTTTCTTCCCGTAGCGAACCTTTGATATTAAAGTGGATTAAGCAACAACTACCCATAAATTTAATAAAGTAAATGGAAGTTTACAGCACAAGATTTTTACGTTATACTAAAGAAAATAAATTTTCTTAATAAAATACAGGTGAGGTGAGAGATGGAGTATTTATTGCTTATTTTATTGCTAGTAATCAGTATGTGGTATGATATTACATCATGGAAAATTCCAAATATTTGGATTATTATAGGATATATATTAGGTATAGGAAAGATGATATTAGAATGGGGGTGGAATGGAATTGTGCTCTTTATGATTGGAAGTTTTTTGCCAGTCATTTTGCTCATCTTTTTACAAAAGATAGGTATTATTGGAGGAGGTGATATAAAATTATTTTCTGTCATCGGGGGATATTGTGGTAGAGAGTTTGTTCTATTTTGCATGTTATATTCTTTCTTAGCAGGTGCAGTTCTAGCACTTTTGCTCCTTGTTTTCAAAAAAAGTTTCAGAAGACGATTCCAGATATTTTTTAATTATATTAGTGCGGTCATTTATACAAGGACTTTAGTTCCTTATTATGAGGTGGAAAGAGATAAATATGAAGGTGTGATGCATTTTTCTATTGCGATTTTGATTGGGACAGGTATTTGTTTTTATCGATATTATAAATTGTTGTAGGAATTATTATGATAGGCAGAAATTAGATATTTTTAGATAGAAATGTTTTAAAAGGGAGAAGAAATGAAAAAAGTATTAGGAATTTTGGATGCACAGGAAGTTTATATAAAATATTTTGTTCAGTATTTAAAAGAGGAAAAGAGAATAGGATTTGAAGTACAGGCTTTTACAAAGGCGGAGAATCTTAGTAGGTTTTTAGAGGAAAATGAAATGGAAATTTTATTACTTCCTTTTATAGAATTTCAAAATCGAGAAGTATTAGGGAAAGAGATATTGAGGGAAAAAGTCAAAAAAGTATTTTTATTGACAGAGGAAAAAGAAGAAAAATCAGAAGAATATCCTATAATTTATCGATATCAGCCAATGAGGGATTTACTACAAGATGTATTTTCCTATTATCGAGAAGGAGAGGTAGAAGTACGAACAGAAGATTCTAAAAAGGAAGAGGGGAAGCTGATTTCTGTTTATTCTCCAGTGAAGAGATGCCAAAAAACGATATTTTCTCTTATTTTTTCTAGGATTTTAAATGAAAGGAAAAGTGTTTTATATCTGAATTTGGAAGAGTATTCTGGGTTTTCAGAGATTTTTGAGAAAGAATATGAGGCAGATTTAGCGGATATTTTATATTATTGGAAGGAAGGGAAGGATTGGGAGGAACAATTAAAAAATAGTGTGGAAAAGTGGAAAGAACTTTCTTATATACCACCTGTAAGGTGTCCTTTGGATATTAGAAATATGACAGGGAGAGAATGGAAAGAGTGGTTTCACTGTCTTTTGAAAAAGAATATGTTTTCTTATATTGTATGTGATTTTGGAAATGGATTTTTGGAGATGGAACAAGTATTAGAACTTTCAGATAGAATTTATATGCCAGTTAGAAAAGATAAGATATCAAAAGCTAAGATAGAAGAATATGAAAGGTATTTATCTATCTGCGGATGGGAGAATTTGAAAGATAAAACGTATAAGTTCAGTGTAGATGTTTTGAATGATTCAGAACAGGAAGGTTTAGATATGGAGGAATGTTATCAAGGAAAGTTTGGTTCTATGGTGAGGACTATGTTGAAAGAAGAGGATTGTAGGTTAAATGTAGATAAGAGAGGAGAGATTTTGGGATTTCATGATTAGAAAAAAATATGAAAGTATAGAGGGAAGGAATGATAGAGGAATTAAGAGAAGAAGTTTTGAAGCGGTTAGATATTTCAAGAGAAGTAAAAGATGAGGAGATATTGGAATGTATTGACGAGGTGATTACGAAAAGGAGCAGAGAAGAGTATTTATCATTGAGTGTGAGAAGTCAGTTGAGGAAAAATATTTTTGATTCTTTAAGAAGGTTGGATATTTTACAAGAGCTGTTAGATGATACAGAGATTACAGAAATTATGGTAAATGGATATCAGGATATTTTTGTGGAAAGAAGGGGAGAAATGGAGCGAGTGGCATTACGATTCGCATCCAAAGAGAGATTGGCAGATATCATACAGCAGATAGCATCCAAAGTGAATAGAAGAGTGAATGAAGCCTCTCCGATTGTAGATACTAGGTTAGAAGATGGATCTAGAGTCAATATTGTTTTAGATCCAGTAGCGATGAATGGTCCAATTGTTACTATCAGGAAATTTTTTAAAGAAGCGATTACCATGAAACATCTAGTGGAATGGCAGACGATCACACAGGAGGCAGCGGATATGCTCAGAGAGATGGTAATTGCAGGATATAATATTTTTATCTGTGGCGGTACAGGTTCTGGAAAGACTACTTTTTTAAATGCGATGTCGAATTTTATTCCTTCTAAAGAAAGGATTATTACGATTGAGGATAGTGCAGAATTACAGATAGCAGGAATTGAAAATCTGGTGAGAATGGAAACTAGAAATGCAACGGCAGAAGGAGTGGAAGAGATAAGGATAAGAGATTTAATAAAGACGAGTCTGCGTATGTATCCGAAGAGAATAATATTAGGGGAAGTGAGAGGGGAAGAAGCGTTTGATTTATTACAGGCGATGGGGACGGGGCATGATGGATCGATGTCTACAGGACATGGAAATAGCTGTAAGGATATGTTGCAGAGGCTGGAAACTATGGTTCTTATGGGGATAGAAATGCCGATTTTAGCGATACGAGGACAAATTGTATCTGGAATTGATATTTTAATTCATTTAGGAAGGCTTCGGGATAAGTCTAGAAAGGTGTTAGAAGTGGCTGAGGTTTTGCCATTAGAAGATGGGGAATATCGGATAAATGTTTTATATTCTTTCCAAGAAAGAGGAGAGGAAAAAGGGAAAGTAATAGGAGAGTTGGTGGGCAGCAGAGGGAGGTTAAAGCAGATTCAGAAGTTAAAAAATGCAGGTATATATTGGGAAGAATGGGGTACTGATGAAAATAAAGAGGGAAAGTAAGGTTAAAAATCAGTGTGATTATCAAATTTATAAATTCAGTAAAAAAGAATGGGGGCAGTATATTTTTTCTGGGTTGGGGATTATATTAGGGATTTCCTATTTATTTTATGATAATTTTTGGGTGGCTATCTGTTTTATTCCGGGAATGTATTTTTATCTTCAGTATTGCAGGCGAAGTTGTAAAAAAAAGAGATTAGAGAAGTTAAGTATTCAATTTAAGGAAGGACTTTTGGCTCTTACAGCGTCTTTACATACAGGATATGTGATAGAAAATGCTTATCAGGAGGCATTAGAAGAAGTATCTTCTCTCTATGGGGAAGATTGTTATATGGCACAGGAATTTTCTTATATGATTCATCAAATGTCTGTAAAAAAGACAGCAGAAGAGGTGATGGAGGATTTAGGGAAAAGAAGTGGAATAGAAGATATTAAGAATTTTTCTAATGTTTTTACGATAGCGAAAAGGAGTAATGGCGGATTGAGTAAAATCATGGATAGGACAGCGGAAATGATAGCAGAAAAGATTGAAATTCAGAGGGAAATTCAAACTATGATTCAGGGAAAAAAATTAGAACAAAATATTATGAGTTTAGTTCCTTTAGGAATGATTATATATATGAGAATCAGCAATCCCGGTTTTATGGATATTTTATATTGTTCTATCGCTGGAAGGATTTTGATGACAGTATGTTTGATTTTATATGGAATAGCCCTTTGGATAGCAGGGAAAATAACTGAAATCTCTGTTTAGAGAATGAGAATAGATGATTGTGAAAGTTAAAAGGGAATGGGGGTGGTTTTTACTAGAGGGTGAAAAGGGGGACGCTGCGGCAAGGAAGTATTCCAGCGAAGCCGCGCTTTCGCTCCGTTCCAGACGTAACGGACACTAAATTCGCAAATCCCGCTTCTTGCGGGTTTGCTTATTAACGGGCAGGCGTCTTACAAGGGGCTTCTTATGGAATACTTCCTTGCCTCCGCTAGTTGGTTGTCTATTCTAGTTTTGGAAAAGTGAATGTTATGATAAGTTATGAAAATCTAAGTGGGAAGATATTATACAGAAGTAATTTCTAGAGAGGTTAGTATTTATATGGGTTTTAGAGTTTTGTAATTACTTAGAGAATGAAAAGGGGAAAAGGGAGGGGAAAGTTATAGGATATCTTTTATTAGCAGCAATTATAGTTGGAATAGGAGTTTTTATATGGAAGGCAGAACTTTCTTTTTTAGAAAAAATTCCACTGACGAATCAATATAAAGAAGCTCTAAGATATATAAAACCGGATAAAGACTTTGAAAAAGAAAAGAAAAAATTATGGAAAAGAAATATTCTTTTGTTTTTGTTTCTTTTTTTGTTGGTGTCTTTATTCACAGGTTTTTTGGCATTTACACAGGGGAAAGAGGATATTTTTTTAAAAGAAGTAAAAAGACCAGAAGTGGGGAATGGAGAGGAAGGATATTCTTTAGAAGCAGTAATAGATGGAAAAAAACAGATTTTGAGCTTTGAAGTTTCAGAGAGAGAACCGACAAAAGAAGAGGCGGAAGAGGTTTTTAGAGAAACGTATTTTTTGTTAAAGGATCAGATATTGGGAAGAAATCAGGCATTAGATCAGATTGAATATGATATGGAATTCATAGAGTATGTGGAAGAAACGGGGTGTGTTGTTTATTGGACGAGTGATGATACAGAACGAGTGAGTATGAATGGAGAGGTAAAAAGAGAAGGGATAAAAGAACCTGTTCTTGTGCGTTTATTTGCGGAATGTAGCTATGGAGAATATTCAGAAACATATGAATTTGATGTTATTTTGCTTCCTATTTTTTATATAGAAGAGGAAGAAATATTATATCAGTTAAAGGAGGAGATAAAAGATAGAGAGAAGGAGCAGAGAACGGAAAGTATTTTGAAATTGCCTGATGAGATTCGAGGAAAAGAGGTGGTTTATCAAAAGATAGATTCTGATAAAAGTTTTATATTTTTTCTGTTAGGGATTGGAATAGCTGTTTTATGTGTAATAAAGGAAAATCAGAAAATTTTAAAACAAGCGAAAGAAAAAGAAATATGTCTGGTAAAGGAGTATCCAGAGATTATTTCTAAATTGGTTTTATTGATAGGAGCAGGTATGACTACGCGGAAGGCATGGGAAAAGATTGTTTTAGATTATCAAAGACAGGGAGAATATAATAGTGCATATGAAGAGATGAAAATCACTTATTATCAGATAGAAAGTGGTTTGTCGGAGGGAAAGGCATATCAGATTTTTGGAAAAAGGTGTAGGGTGCATCGGTATCGAAAGTTGGGGAATATGTTGGAACAGAATATAAGAAAAGGAGCAGTAGGGTTATTAGAAGAATTGAGAGGAGAAGTGCAGGAAGCATTAGAGGATAGAAAGGCGTTAGCACTCCGTATGGGAGAGGAAGCAGGGACAAAATTATTGATACCGATGGTAATGTTATTAGGGATTGTGTTAATTATTTGTATTGCTCCTGCATGGATGACATTTTAAGGGGAGTTTTGAGTAAGAGAGGTAAAGGAAAAGAAGTCCTTTAGTCTTTTGAAGGAGAGAACAAAAGTTGTAACTCTCCTCTAAAGGATAATTTTGGTGATAAAGTATATAATACTTTTGGTATAAGAATAATTATAATTATTTTTCTTTCCATATTTTACTTGGCTGGGCTTTTGGTGTTGGATAGCGGAAGAGCAAGGTTTTTAAAGCTTTCCAATTAAAGGGATACAACGGCCAAAAATAGCTTTTTCCTCCAAATACTGGGGTTGTTATCACGGAGATTATAATGAGAATTAATCCTGATACAAAGCCATAAAATTTAAAAAATCCTGTGAGTAAAACTAGAAAGATTCGGTATATTCGGATAGCTTCTCCGAATTCAATACTGGCGAGGCTCAAAGTTAAAAGCAGGGTTGCAGCTCCATAAAAAATAACTTCCAGACTCGCCCATTTCAGTTCAATAGCAATATCGCTGATAATCAATCCTCCTATGATACCCAGAGAATTGGAAAAACCGCTGGCAGCGTGGGAAGAGGAATAATTGAATAAATCTAGTCCAAATTCAATAAAAAGGACATAGATAAATAATTTGAAGGGGGCAATTTCTTCTGTGGTAATGACATGGAGTTCTTTTGGCAGTATGTCTGCATAAGTCGCTAATAATAGGAATAATGGCAACAGCAATAGGCTTAAAATAGAAGATACAAAGCGGATGAAGCGGACATAATTTCCAGATGCTGTGCTTTTGTAATAATCTTCTGGGCTTTGCGTGAATTCAAAGATGGTACATGGTAAAATTAAAACTCCGGGGGAATTATCGACAATAATTACCATATGCCCTTCTAAAAGATAACTGCACGCGACGTCAGGGCGTTCTGTGACATGAAAGCTTGGGAGAGGGTTAAAAAGACGTTTTTTTACCAACAATTCTTCTAGACTCCTGCTTCCCATGGTTAAGGAAGTGACATCTAGACTATCAAGCTTTTTGTTAAGTTTCTCAAGAAGTTCTTCGTCAATAATGCCGTCAATATAAGCAATAGCTACATCTGTTTTGCTGTCGCTGCCTATTGTTTTCATAGAAAATGTCAGTTTGGGGTTGCGGATTCGCCGTCTTATCAGATTGGTATTGAATAAAAGAGTTTCTACAAAGCCGTCTTTTGCTCCTCTTGTTACTTTTTCTGTATCTGGCTCTTCTATGCCTCGAGCAGGGTATGTCCGAGCATCAATTAAAAGTGCATAATCAAAACCATCGATAAATAAAACACTAGGTCCACTTAATACATCTTTGATTATTTTATCTGGATCATTACAAAGAGAAACTTGTGCATAGCCAATTTTTGCATTCATGTAGGTTTCCAAGTCATCAATATGAAGATCTTTTGTATACAAAGGATTCTGCAAATCCGAAAAAAGGCGCTGTAAAAGATCTGCTTTGATAAAACCATTAATGGCTAGAAAAAAGGCTTTGGTTTCTCCTAGATATAAATCTCTTGTGATTAAATCAAAACTTTTATTTAGAGGAAAGGTTTCTTTTAATAGATTGATATTTTCATCTAAATTTTTCGATAAATGCATAGGATAACCTCTTTCTTTTTTATTTGTTACGTTTGAGAATTATGTACCATCTGCAAACTATGAATAGCATAGCTGAATGGTAACTTTTTTATGACGTTTTCTATAGTATGTACTGATTTTGAAAAAATTATCAGAAATTATAGAGTGTTTGAAAATAAATTTAATATTATTAGATAAAGTAGTTATAGTTGGAGCATTGATATGGAGAAGTTTTGGTTTGGCTATTAAGATTTGTTAGAATAAGGGTATTATTATATGTCTATTTTTTGTAGAAAGTTGTTATATTTTTAAAATTTTTAGGTATTATTTAGGGGAATTGAAAGTGAAAGAGGGGGACGCTGCGGCAAGGAAGTATTCCATCGAAAGCGCGGCTTCGCTCCGTTCCAGATGTAGCGGTACTAAATTCGCGGTTTCTCTTCTTGCGAAACCGCTCATTAAGTGCCAACGTCTTCCAAGGGGCTTCTTATGGAATACTGCCTTGCCTCCGCTAGTTGGTTGGCGGTTCTGTTTTTTAAAGAAAGAGTTTCACAGTAATAATTGGGTAAAAACCTGAATTATTACAGATTTTGTTACTATTCAGTCATAAAGGCACATTTATAAGGCACACAGTTAAAAAGCTG